>JAPLCL010000270.1 GCA_026392265.1 Actinomycetota bacterium | reverse complement strand
GGCGTCGTCCAGGCCTTGCAGCACGATGACCGGGCAGGCGATGTCCGAGACGTGGTTGATGGGCGAGCGCTCGCGGAGCACGGCGGCCATCTGCGGATACGGCCCGATGAGCCCGACCAGGTACTGCGACTCGAACTTGTGCGTGCCTCCGCTGGCAAAGACCTCGAGGTCGGCGAGGCCGAAGTACGAGGCGCCGGCGGCAAAGAAGCGATGGCGTGTGAGCGCGTTGAGCGTGGTGTAGCCGCCGGCGCTGCCGCCCTCGACGGCCAGGCGCGCCGCGTCGGCGTCGCCGCGCTCCGTGAGGTAGCGCGCAGCGTTGATGCAATCGACGGTGTCGACGATGCCCCAGTTGCCGCGCAGGCGCTCGCGGTAGGCGCGGCCGTAGCCGCTGGAGCCGCCGTAGTTCACGTCGACGACGCCGATGCCGCGCGAGGTCCAGTACTGGATGTCGAAGGACAGCTGGGCGTAGGCGGCGGACGTGGGGCCGCCGTGGCTCATGACGATGAGCGGCGGCCGCTCGCCCGCCGGCGCCTCGAAGTCACGGTTCGCCGGCGGATAGAACAGGGCATGGGCGGTGAGGTCGCCGGCCGCGGCGCCGCTTGCGCCGGCCGCTCCTTCGAGCTCGCCGGCGAGCGGTCCTACGATCGCGCCTTCCGGGTAGGACGTGGGGAACGCGATGGGCTCCGGCGTCGAGAGGTAGCCCGGATCGATGTCGACGGTCTTGCTGCGGCGGATTTCGCGCACGGCGCCGCTCTCGGGGTCGACGAGCACGACCGCGGCGGCTCGCGCAGCGCCGCCGCCGATGACGGCGATCTGCTCGCCCAGCACGACCAGTGACGTGAATGCGGTGAGCTCGCATGGCAGCGGCACGATGCCGGGGCGCACGGGGTCGATGAGTCCGAGGTGCTCGACGCCGTTCTGGCCGAACGCGGCCGCGATGCGACCATCTGGCAGGAAGTCGTAGTTCTGCAGGCCGAAGACCCACGCGGGCTTGGCGAACTCGGCGGCGAGTGGGGCCAACGCGGTGACGGAGGCGCCGTCCGCGCCCACCGCGTCGCCGCTACGCCCGCTCTCGACCCGGTACAGGTTCCACCAGCCGCTGCGGTCGCTGATGAAGTGCAGCCGGCCGTCGGGGCTCCATGTCGGCTGGAGGACGCTCTCGGCGGGGCTGCCGGCGACGCGCCGCTCCGCGGCGAGCTCTCCGGCGGCCGTCATATCGGCCACCCACAGGTCGGTGCCGTCCCACGGCATCTGCGGGTGGTCCCAGCTGAGCCAGGCGATCTGCCGCCCATCCGGACTGAGGCGCGGCGCCGCGTAGAAGTCGTGGCCCGCGGCCACGACTCGGGGCGCGGCCGAGCCGTCTGTCGGCAGCGTGACGAGCTCGTTGACGACCTCGTCGTCGTGGCGTTCGCGCACGCACACGAGCGTGCGGCCGTCGGGCGTGAGGCGCGCGTCGGCGTAGCGCAGGCTGCGCGGCTGCGGTGGCGCCGGCGTGATCGGGCGGGGTGCGCTCGCGGCTGCGCCGCTCGTCGCCCCGTCGCCCGCCCCGCCGACGTCCACGCGATACAGCCGCTGATCCTCGAACTCACTGAAGTACGCGGTGACGTCGCCGTCTGCGGCGGCGTGCAGCGCGTAGATGCCGCCGCCGTACTCCTGCACGAGAGTGCGCGAGTTGGACGTCGCCGGGACGACGTCGGCGACCTCGCCGTCCGCGGTGCGCCGCACGAGCACGGACCGCCCGTCTTCCAGCGGGCGCATCTCGACCCAGTACAGCTCACCCGCGGCGGCCTGCAACCAGCCGAGGCCGATACCCGACTCGGCCATGAGCCGCGCCGTGATCGGCGAAGTCCAGGAGCCGTAGGGCGCCGTGATGCGCTGCCCCTGGGCCGCGCTGGCCCCTGCTTCGTCAGTCACTCGTGCCCCCTCCCGAGAACTCGCGCCCGGCGGCGCGACTCTTCACGGAGCATACACCGCCGCGCCGACGGCACGGAGCGCGGC
>JAPLCL010000287.1 GCA_026392265.1 Actinomycetota bacterium | reverse complement strand
GATGGCCGGGAAGATGCGCTTGTCGGCGAGGCGCCGATCGAGACGGATCTCCATGTTGCCGGTGCCCTTGAACTCCTCGAAGATGACCTCGTCCATGCGCGAGCCGGTGTCGACCAGGGCCGTGGCGAGGATGGTGAGCGAACCGCCCTCCTCGATGTTGCGCGCCGCCCCGAAGAACTTCTTGGGCGGGTACAGAGCCGTGCTGTCGACGCCGCCCGAGAGGATGCGGCCGCTGGCCGGCGTGTTGAGGTTGAAGGCACGCGCCATACGCGTGATGGAGTCGAGCAGCACCACGACGTCGCGGCCCATCTCGACGAGACGCTTGACGCGGTCGAGCACGAGCTCGGTGACCTGCACGTGGTTCTCGCTGGGCTGGTCGAAAGTGCTGGACACCACCGTGCCGATCACCGAACGCTGCATGTCGGTGACCTCTTCCGGACGCTCGTCTACGAGCAGCACGAAGAGGTCGACGTCCGGGTTGTTGGCGGCGATGGAGTTGGCCAGTTTCTTGAGGATCGTGGTCTTGCCGGCCTTCGGCGGCGAGACGATCAGGCCGCGCTGACCCTTGCCGATGGGGCACATGATGTCCATGATGCGCGCCGCCGTGTCGTGTTCCTCGGTCTCGAGGCGCAGGCGCTCCTCGGGAAAGAGCGGCGTGAGCTGCTCGAACATCGGGCGCTTGAGCGCCGCCGCCGGGTCGAGGCCGTTGACAGCGTCGATCTTGAGCAGCGCGTTGTACTTCTCGTTGTCTTTGGGCTCGCGCACCTGACCGAGGATCTCGTCGCCGCGGCGCAGGCCAAAGCGGCGGATCTGGCTCAGCGACACGTACACGTCACGGTCGCCTTGGGTGAAGCCGTTGGTACGCAGGAAGCCAAAGCCGTCAGGCAACACGTCGAGGATACCGGTACAAGGGATGGACGGGCGATCGTCGCGCGGCTCCTGGCGGTCGCGCGGCTCCTGGCGTTCGCGCGGCTTGTCACGGTCGCGGTCCCGGCCGCGGCGGTTCTTGCCCTTACCGCCGCCCTGCTGCTGACGCTGCTGGCCCTGCTGGTTCTGCTGGTTCTGCTGGCCCTGCTGGCCCTGCTGGCTCTGCTGACCCTGCTGGTTCTGCTGGCCCTGCTGGCTCTGGCGACTGGGCGGCGAGCCGGAGGGCCGTTCGCCGTCACTGGTGGACGGGTCGGAGGAGGCGAGCGCAGGCGCCGCGGCCGCGGGGACAGCGGCAGCCTGATGATCCGCCGGCGAGGGGGCGAGCGCCGCAGGCTGCCCATCGCCGGCGAAGCCGACGGGCGGGGCGGGCGGAGCCGTACCGGCGGACGGAGCGGATGGCCTGGCCGCTTCCACCGGAGGGGCGGACGGCAGGGCCGCTACCACCGGAGGGGCGGACGGCAGGGCCGCTTCCACTGGAGGGGCGGACAGCGCAGCCGCATCCGCGACCGGCGCGCCGGCCGCGTTTGCCTTCACGGCCTTGTCGGCCTTCGCCGCCTTCACGGCCCTGGCCGGACGGGCGGACTTGGCGGCGGGCTTGGCGACCGGCTTGGCGGCGGCGGGCGGCGGCGAGGATTTCATCGCCGGTACGGCCGGCTCGGTCGGTACGGTCATCTGGTCTGGGTGTTCGTCAGTGATCATGGGCCCCCGGGACCTCTGGCATCGCCCCGCGCGGCCTGCAGCCGTCTCGCCGGGGAGATGTCGAACGAGTTGAGGTGGTTGATGCGATGGAAGACGGGGTCCGTGCGGACTCCGATGCAGAGTATGTCACACCGCGCAAGAGATTCCCACTACTCTCGACGACGGCCGACCGACAAGCCATGTTCACTCTCCGTGATGTGCGGCCGCTGCGGGCCGCAGGATCGCTGTGAGACGCCCTCGCCCCTGCGACGCCGGGGCGCCCGGCGAGAAGAACGGCCGGGACGGGGGTACTGAGTATATCGGACGCGGGGCGCGGAACTGAAGTGGTTCAGGAGCCGGCGGCCGCGCTCTGCTCCTCCACGCGCCGCAGGATAGCGCCCAGGATCTCGCTCAGGTTCTCGTCGAGACTGGGATTGTCGACTACCGGGACACCCAGAGCCGTGGCGCGGCTGACGATGTACTTCTGAATGCGGCGGATCTGGGCGAAATGGTCGAGGTAGCGGCGTAGCGGCCGGATGCCGCCGGTCTCCCACTCGCGTACTGAGAAGTTGCCGCGATGACGCGTCTTGTCTTGTACGGCGAGCACGAACTCGAGCACCAGGGCTTCACGCCAGCGCGAGCGCTCGAGGAAGCCGGGCACGATGTGCACGCCCTCGATCACCATGCGTTGCGCCTCGTCGATGCCTCGGGCGACGATCGCTTCGATGCCCACCGAGACGGCCTTGGTCTGTTCCATGAAGCCGACCTTGCTGAGGTCGGTCTCACGCGGCACAGGTACGCGCACCGCGGAGGCGGCGTCGAACGAGGACGTATGGATGGCCGGCATGAGCTCGGGCGCAAAGAAGGCGCGCATCGTCTGACGCACCATGTCGGTGCTGATCACGCGCGTGATCCCGAGGCGGTGGGCAAGCTCGGTGGCGAGCGTACTCTTCCCGACGCCGGTGGCACCTCCGATGAGCACGATCAGCGGCGTCTCAAGGCGGCGCAGCGTCTGCCACTGACGAAAACGCTGGATGAGGATGTCGCCCTCCAGGTCGCCGAGCTGCTCGCGGGCGATCTTGTGCAGGTCGGCGAGGGTGAGGGCCGCCGGCCCGCGGCGCCGCAGGCGCCGCTCCACGGCGGCCGCCACACTGTACGCCCGCTCGGGCGCAAGGCCGGTGGCCATGAGCGTCTGCGCCATGAGACCTTTGCTGAACGGCGTCTCGTCGCCCTCGTCGATCAGCCGCATGTCACGGTCGTCGGTCATCGTCGGGCCTCCCCGTCCGGGCGCCCGCTCCGGCCGCCGGCCGCGAAGCGCGCGAGGGCCAGCCGCTCGAGCTCGTCCACGACGAGGCCCAGATCGCCCTCCCGGGCGACCGGCTCGTTGTCGCAGAACACGAGCTCGCGGCCCGCGGCGGCGGCGGCCTCGGCCACCACGTCCACGGCCGCCGCCTTGATCTCGGTGAGAAAGACGTCGGCCTCTTTGGCGGCGCGCGCCACGTCCACCGCCAGCCGGCTACGGTCGGCAAGGCCCGTCGAGACCAGGACGACGTCGGCGCCGTGATCGTCGGCGAGCGCCTGCGCGAGCCGCGGCACGGCGCCCTCGAGCGCCGTTGTGAAGAAGGCTACTTTGCGGCCGCGGACGGGCTGCGCCGGCCGCGGCCGGAACACCGTCTGCACGATGCGCAGACCGGGCTTGACGGCCGTCGCCGCCGCGACCAGAGCGGCGAGGCCGTCGCCGCCCACGAACGGCGGCTCGCATTGCGTCAGCACGAGCGCGTCGCTGAGGAGCAGCCGGTAGGTACCGAGATAGCCGGCGACGTAGTCCAGAGGCTGGCCGGCCCCGGCCACGCAGATCGTGGCGTCACAGGAGACGGGCGGCACCACGGCGCCGCTGCCCTCGAAGACGGCCAGCGCCGCGCCGCTGGCTTCCAGGAGTGGCAGCGCCTCGCGCACGTTGTCGTCGTAGGGCGCACCGGCCAGGCCGCCGCCGCAGCGGCGGCACCCGATGGTGGTCACGCCGGCAAGGACGGCGTCCTCGTAGCAGTCGCTGGCGGCGTGGCGGCCGTCACGCGAGGCGGCGAGCAGCTCGGCCAGGCCCAGGCCTTCGGCGCCCGGCACGAGCTCAGGCTCCGGCGGCCCGCCGCGGCCCATGGCGACCACAACGACACCGCCGCGGCCCGCGAGCCGGCTGTCGAGCCGCCGCGCCAGCCAGCCGCTCACCGCGGTCTTCCCCACGCGCTTGCCGGTACCGATCACGCCGAGCGCCGGCATGGCGTCCAGGCGCGCGAAGCGCTGCGGCCAGACCTCCGCGTCCGCGGCCACGTACCGCGCGCCCTCGGCCAGCGCCGCGCTCATCAGGAGAAAGCGCTCGCGGTAGCCGATCACAGGCTCGTCCGAGAGGTCGACCAAAGCCTCCGCGCGCGCCTCGCGAAGCGTTGCGCGCACCGCGTCGAGCACCGCGGCGACGTCCCCGCCACCCGGCTCCACCGCGGCCAGCCACGGCAGGCCGAGCTCGCCGGCAAGACCGTCGGGGCCGGCGCCCGGCCCGGCCGCGAGGTCGGGCGCGGCGGCGAAGCCGCCGCGCAGCTTCTCGCGGCCTCCGGCAAAGATGCCGGCGACCACGTCGTAGCGCCGCCGCAGCCCGTCGAGCGCGGCGGCCACCACGGGCGGATAGTGCTCGCCGTCGATCACCACGACGGCGCGCGGCAGGGTCTCCCCTATCGCCGACCCTCCTCAGGAACGGGACAGACGTACTTCTCGAACGACGCCGTGGACGGCACGAAGTCGATGAGCGTCTCCGTGCCGTGGAACGGGTACTTGCGCACCACCTCCACACGGTCGCCGTCCAGGCGCACGATGTTGTAGCAAGCCTTGGTGTGGCCGCGCAGACGCTGCGAGCTGCAGGTGCCGGCGTTGACCACGAACAGACGCTCGAGGCGCCAGGCGTAAGGTACGTGCTTGTGCCCGCCGAGCACGAGGTTGACGCCGCACTGCTGCAGCACCTCGAGCAGATCGCCGGCGTCGTAGACGATATTGCGCTCGCGCCCGGTGCCGGGCACCGGCAGAAGGTGGTGGTGCAGCATGAAGATGCGCAACGCGGCCGGTCCCGCGAACTCGCGCTTGAGCCAGTCGTAGCGGGCGCGGCCGATCTGCCCGTGGTCGAGGTCCGGCTCGGTGGAGTCGACGGCCACGATGGTGACCTCGTCGAACCGCAGCGTCTGCCAGCGAGGGCCGATGAGCTCCTCGAAGTGCACGTAGCCGACGTTGCGCGCATCGTGGTTGCCGGGGATCACGACGAGTCGTGGGCACTCGATGCGTTCCAGATATTCCTGCGCCACCACATAGTCCTGACGAAAGCCCATCTCGGTGAGGTCGCCGGTACAGAGGACGATGTCCGGGCGCAGTTCGTTGAGCTCGACGACCACGCGATCCATGAGCGTGGGCACGAAGTACGGCGAGCCGGCGTGCAGATCGGAGATATGGGCGATGGTCAGCGGCGCCATGGTCATTCCACCACCACGATACGCCCCGGACCTTGTTTGTCGAGGACGGAGAAGCTGGTCTGGCTGCCCTCGCGGCG
>JAPLCL010000242.1 GCA_026392265.1 Actinomycetota bacterium | reverse complement strand
CGCGGCGTGCTCGACTTCGCCGGCGGCCTGGTCGTGCACGTCAGCGCCGGCTTCGCGGCCCTGGCCTCTGTGTTCGTGGTCGGCCGGCGCCGCTTTGGCAAAGGCGAACGCGGTATGCCGCACAATATCGCCTTCGTCGCGCTCGGCACCGGCCTGCTGTGGTTCGGCTGGTTCGGCTTCAATGCCGGCTCGGCCCTCGCCGCCAACGGTATCGCCGCCCAGGCCTTCGTGAACACCGATATCGCCGGCTCCATCGCGATGTGTACGTGGCTGGGCATCACCTGGTGGAAGGACGGCAAGCCAAGCCTCGTCGGGGCGCTCACCGGCGCCGTGGCCGGCTTGGCCTGCATCACGCCGGCCGCCGGCTACGTCCCGACCTGGGCGGCGTTCGTGTTCGGTCTCCTTGCCGGCTCGGGCTGCTACTTCGCCGTGCGCTTCAAGGACATGATGAAATGGGACGACGCCCTCGACGTGTGGGCCTGCCACGGGGTCGGCGGCGTGCTGGGCACCATCTTGCTCGGCGTCTTCGCCCTCAAGTCGGTCAACCCCAACGGCGCCGACGGCCTTATCGCCGGTAACTGGACATTCTTCAGCTGGCAGGTGCTGGCCACCGTGGTCATCGCCGCCTACGCGTTCGTCGCGACCTTCCTGATCCTCAAGCTCATCAACGTGTTCGGCTCGATCCGCGTGCCCGACTCTATGGAGCAGAAGGGCCTCGACGACGGCGAGTTCGGAGAGACTGCGTATAACCTGACCTGAGCACGAGGTCGCGCGGCGCCGGCGAAGACCGCCCGGGTCGCGCACACATCAAGACCGCCGAAGGGGCGGGGCCGAAGGGGAGCGGCCCCGCCTTTTCGCGCGTCTGAGGAGTGCCGGCCGCAGCCGGCGCGCCCGGGTCAGGCGCGGCGCCGGCGAAACAGCCGGGGAAGTTCCGGGAAGCTGAAGAGACCGCGCAGCGAGCGCGCGACAAACGTCAGCGCGACCATCAGCACGACCGCCGAGGCCGCAAACGAGAGCGGCAGGAGCAGCGCAGCGATAGCCAGGCGCAGCGGATCGTGCACGCGCCGGTACTGCGCCCCGCCGTCCTTCACTTCGATGAAGCCGAGGGGCACCGCCTGCACGCCACCTCCACCGCCCCAGCCGTCCTGCGCCTTCTCGTTTCGTCCGCTGCCGCCACCGCCGCCGAACCCCAAGCGCACGCGTGCCACCGGAATGACCGTCACACCGTCGCGCTCCACCGGCGTGCCGAACACCGAGCTCGCCGCGGCCTTGGCGCCGAGGCGCTCCGCCAAGCGCGTGAGGCCGTTCTCCGACCCGTCTGCGCGGGCCTCGTTCTGGGCATCCTCAAGGGTGTCTGGCATGGTCCCTCCTCCTGGCTCCTCGGGTAGGACTCGAACCTACAACCCTTCGGTTAACAGCCGAATGCTCTACCGATTGAGCTACCGAGGACCGCTCTGGAGGCAAGAGTATAGGCCAGGGCACGCCCCCGGACAAACACGCCGTGCCTGTCGAGAGGCAGACGTTGGCGGTAGGCGCCGGGTCGGCTAGTGTGTGTCGCACGACTCACCTGGGCTCGGCATCGACCGACGCCCTCGACGCCAAGGAGGCGCGCGCATGGTCGTTCTGCCAGACTCCCCGCTATCGTTGTGGCTCGACCAAGGCGACCCCGTTGATCCGGAAGCTTCCTTGAGCGGCGACCTGGACGTGGACGTCGCGGTCATCGGCGGTGGCCTGACCGGTTTCGCCACCGCCTGTGAGCTGCGCCGCGCCGAGCCCTCGGCCAGCGTCGCCGTCGTCGAGGCCAAGACCGCCGCCTACGGGGCCAGCGGCCGTAACGGCTCCTTTGCGATGACGGTGGTCGGCTTGGGATTGGGCACGACAGCGCTCGTGCGCGGCAAGAAGTTCCTCGCCGGCGCGCACGCCTACATGGAGCGCTGCGTCGACGAGCTCGAGCGCTTCATCGACGACGAGCAGCTCGACTGCGACAAGATCCGCCCGGGTTTCCTGCGCGTGGCGACCACCGCGGGCTACGTGAAACGCCTGCAGGGGCAGGTCGAGCTCATGCAGTCGCTGGGTTTCGACGGCATCACGTGGATCGGCGCCGACGAGACGAAGGCCATGGTCTCGTCGCCGCGCTACCTCGGCGCCCTCTGGGAGCCGCGCCTGCTGCTGATCGACCCCGCCAAGCTCGTGCGCGAGGAGAAGCGCCTGGCCCTGCGGCTCGGCGCCCGCGTCTTCGAGAATACGCCGGTGCTGGCAGTGGCCTCTTCGGCGGCCTTCGGCGCCCCCGCCGACGGCTTCCGGCTGCTCACGCCCGAAGGCTCGGTCACCGCCGGGCGACTCGTGTTCGCCACGAACGCCTACTCGCACCTGTTTCCCGACCTGGTACGCAAACAGGTGCCGGCCTTCACCTCAGGTGCCGGCCTTCACCTACATGATCGCCACCGAGCCGCTGAGCGACGAGCAGCTCGCGACGATCGGCTGGGAGGGCGGGCAGGGACTCGAGGACGCGCGCAACCTCATCCACTACTACCGGCTCACGCCGGACCGCCGCCTCGTGATGGGCGGCGGGCCGGTGGGCCTCAAGGCCCACAACGACCTGGACGGCGACAGCGACGAAGCCGCCTGGCGCCACCTCGAGGAACACGTCCATTGGCTGTGGCCGCACCTCGGCGATCTGCGCGTCACCCACAAGTGGGGCGGCCCGTTCTCGGTGACCATGGACCTCACGCCGGCCCTGGGGTACGTCGGCGAAGGCCGGCGCGCCGTGTACAGCCTGGGCTGCATCGGCCACGGAGTGGCCATGAGCTACCTCAACGGCAGAGTGCTCGCGGAGCTGCTGCTGCGGCCCGAGCAGCCGTCGCCGCAGGAGTGCCCGTTCGTGAACCGGCGGGTGCTGCCGTGGCCACGGGAGCCGCTGGCCACCGTGGTCAAACATGCGCTGCGCGACTACCTGCGCGCCGAGGACGCGTTCTACGAACGTGGGTCGGCGCGCCTCTGAAAGGCGCAGCGGGGGCGAGCCGGCAGGGCACCGGCGCCTCTGCCCGCAGGCTCAGTGCCAGCGCGCCTCGACCCACCAGCCGTGCGGCACGCCTGCAGCGGCCGAGCCCACGGTCTCGTGGCTCCTCAGGCCGCGTCGCGCCTCGTTGGTGAGCTTGGCGTCGAGGCGGGCATGCAGCTCGTCGAAACGCGGCCGCCAGTAGCTCTCGTCGCCGGCCGCAAGGTCTGCCAGGTCGCGGCTCGCCACGACCTCCTTGGCGGCGGCCTCCGCGGGTACCCGCTCCTTCCACCACTGCGGCCGGGCGATGCGCGTGCCGAAGCGTGCCGCCGGCGTCTCGAGGTCGGCGGCCGGGTCGCCGGCCGGCAGGAACGCCCACGCCTGCGCCTGCAGGAACACGGACGTGTTGGGCGCGGCCTCGACGAAGCCCTGCAGGGCTTCCAGAGTCTCGGCCGCCGAGGCCCGCGTCTCGCCGGGCTGATTGAACGTGAGCGAAGCCACCGTGACGAGGCCCTTGGCGTTGGCGTAGGTGAGCAGATCGAGGGCATGCTCGATGGCCCTGGCAGGCTGTGGAGCCTGCCCCGTGCGCGAGAGCAGCTCGCGGGACAGCGTGCCCACGTCGAGGCGCAGGCGTACGCGCGCCTCGTACAATCTGTCGATGTCGCCGCGCGTGAGATCGGCCGGCCGCCCGGCGACGGTGATCGCGAGATCGCGGCGATCGGCGGAGGCAAGGCCTTCGAGGACCGCGTGACGCCAGACCGGGTCGTAGCCAAAGGCGGGGTCGAGCACGTCGATGCGCGCCGGGGAGAGCTCGGAGAGACCGGTGAGGATGGCCACGGCGACGTGCGGCGGGTACGCATGCCAGCCGCCGCCGCCCGGGCGCAGCAGGCAGGCGGGGGCGTTGTACGGGCAGCCGCGACTCAAGAAAACGCCGAGCTCCGGCAGATCCCGGCCGGCGTAGGGGTAGGCGGCATAGTCGGGAGCATGCTCGGCGTCGAGCGGCAGGGGTCTGCCCTCGAGCGCGCGGCAGACGCCGGTCTCGCGCTCGCCGCCGGCGACCGCGGCCGCCACCGTGACGGCGGCCGACTCGGCCTCCCCGACGATGAGCCAGTCGAACGGGGCGCCCGCTTCGGTGAAGTCGTCCGGGCGCACCGACACGTGGTATCCCTCGGCGGCGATGACCGCGCCGGGATGCAGCCGCCGCACGCGGTATCCCTCGGCGGCGATGACCGCGCCGGGATGCAGCCGCCGCACGCGCTCCGCGATGGCCACGGCGGCCGTGTACTGCAGCGCCGACCAGCACGAGACGACGACGAGGTCGGCCGGCTGGGCGGCAAGGAGCTCGTCGGCGCGCGCCAGAAAGGCGGCGCGCGCGCCGTCGTCGCCGGGGTTGCCGCACTCCACCTCAAGGTCCAGCACGTCGACAGCGACGCCCTCGCGGCGGAGCTCGGACGACAGGATGACCAGCTCCGGCTTGACGCGCGGCCCCGCGGCCCAGCGGCCGCCGTACAGGGACCCCGGGAATATGAGCAGGACGCGCGTCTCAGTCAAGGAAGTCCCGCAGGCGCTGCGAGTCGCGATACGCCCGGAGCTTGGCCAGCGTCTTGGCCTCTATCTGGCGGATGCGCTCGCGCGTGACGTTGAACTTCTGGCCGACCTCTTCGAGCGTACGCGGGTGCTCACCCTTCAGGCCGAAGCGCAGCTCGATGACCTTGCGCTCGCGTTGCGGGAGCGTGTCGAGGACCGCGTTGAGCTCCTCCTTCTGCATGATCTCGCTGACGGCCTCGACCGGCATCGTGGCATCTTCGTCCTCGATGAAGTCGCCGAGCTGCGAGTCCTCTTCCTCGCCGATGGGCGTCTCAAGGCTCACCGGCTCCTGGCTGATCTTGAGGATCTCACGGACCTTCAGCGGGGTGGTGCCCATCTCCGTGGCGATCTCCTCGGGCGTGGGCTCGCGACCGATGTCCTGCAGCAGCTGCCGCTGCACGCGGATGAGCTTGTTGATGGTCTCGACCATGTGCACCGGGATGCGGATCGTGCGCGCCTGGTCGGCGATGGCACGCGTGATCGCCTGGCGGATCCACCAGGTGGCGTAGGTGCTGAACTTGTAGCCTTTGCGGTAGTCGAACTTCTCGACGGCGCGGATGAGGCCGAGGTTGCCTTCCTGGATGAGATCCAGGAACAGCATGCCTCGGCCGACGTAGCGCTTGGCGATGGACACGACGAGGCGCAGGTTGGCCTCGATGAGCTTGCGCTTGGCGTTCATGTCGCGGCGCTCGATGCGCTTGGCCAGCGACACCTCTTCTTCGGCCGTGAGGAGCGGCACCTTGCCGATCTCCTTGAGGTACATGCGTACGGGGTCGTTGGTAGGAGTCTTCACCGAGAGATCGAGCTTGGGGATGATCTCTTCCTCGGGCTTTGCCTCGGGGCCGTCGTCGCCGATGACCACCTCGCCCTCGATGATGTCGATGCCGAGGTCGGCGAACAGGTTGTAGATGCCGTCGATCTGGTCGGGGGTGAGCTCGACGTCCTGCAGGGCGTCGGCGATGTGATCGCTGGCCAGGTAGCCCTGCTCGCGACCTTCTTCCGCGAGCGCGCGGACCTCGTCGGTGGCGAGCTCGGCGGACTCCGTCGGTTTGCCGCGGTCTTCTGCGAAATCGGTCAAGTGTGTCGTCCCCTAGCCTTGGTCGGACTCCTCGTCCACCGGGATCGTGCGGATCGCCTCACGCACCGAGCGGCGCACTGCCTGCAGCCGCATCAGCTCCGCGCTCTGCTTCCCGCTTTCGTCGGTCTTGGCCGTGACCTTGAGCCTCGCGATGCGGCGACTCACGTGGGCCTCCTGCACCCTCAGAAAGAGCTCGTCCACGACAGCTTCCGTGAACCTCTCCCGGCCGGCTCTGACGACGACCTCGGCGAGTACCTCGCCGTCATCGTCGTCGTCCGCGGCTTGCGCGGCGGTCTGCAGGATATCCCCCGCCGCTTCACGCTCCAACCGCGCCTTCACGACGCGTAACGCGGCGCGCGTCTCGCCGGTGGCGAAGAAGCTCTCGTCGACGCCGGCGAGTACGGCACGACCCTTAAGGGGTTGCGCCAGGCAACCGGCGAGGAAACGCACTTCGAGCTCGTGGTTGCCGCCGACGGCGGCCGCCGTACCGCCGCTCCGCGGCGCCCCGCGGCTCTCCCCAGCGGCGTCCCCGCCCTCCGCTGAGCGTCCGCTCCCTGCGAGCAGGTAGCGCACGCTCTCGGCCGAGAGCTGCAGCCTGCCTGCGACATGCCGCAACTCCTCGTCGCGCTCGATTGGCGTCGCTGCTTCCGAGAGGACCCCCTTGAGTTGCGCAAAGGCGCGTGCCCTGCCGTCGGGCTTGTCGAGGTCGTGAGTAGCGAGCGCCACGCGGACGTGGAATTGTAACAACGTCTGCGCGTCGGCGGCAAGCGCGCGAAAACCGTCGCCGCCGGGGCCGGAGAGCACGTAGTCGGCCGGATCCAGACCGTCGGGGATGCGGACCACATGCAGGCTCAGGCCCATCTTGCGGCCCAGCGTGAGCGCGCGGCTCATGGCGCCCAAGCCGGCGGCGTCGGCGTCGAAGCACAAGTACAGGTTTCTCGTGACGCGGGCGAGCCGCGCGAGCTGCTGCTCGGTG
>JAPLCL010000052.1 GCA_026392265.1 Actinomycetota bacterium | reverse complement strand
ACGCTACTTGATGCGGCGCCCCATGTCGACCGTGTACATCCACGACCCGGGTGCACCCTGGAACGTGCCGGAGACGCAGCCGACGCCCACGTCGCGCCAGCGCCGGCCGAGGATGACCGAACGATGATACGAAGACCGCATCCAGGCGTTGAAGATGGCCTGCGGAGTGCCGACGGAGCTCATGCCCCAGCCGATCACCTCGGAGACGGCCCAGGAACGGCAGCCACTCGTCACGTAGCCGGCGCGGCGCGTACGAACCGCGCAAGTAGCGCCGCTCTGCGACGAGTGGGAGAAGTAGTGATGGCGCATCATGTCGCGGGAGTGGGCCAGGGCGGCACGGCTCAGGGCCGCGTGCACGTACAGAGGCGCCAGCCCCCGTTGCGCGCGAGCGTGGTTGATGAGCTCGAGAATGACGGTCTCGTTGGCCGTGTCCTGGGAAGCACGCACGGGTCCGGCCGCCACGGCCGCGACCGCCAGCACGAGCATGAGCGCGACGCACGCCGCGGAGATCGACCTAAGCATGTGAGTCCTCCCTGCTGCTCGTTCGAGCCTTCCGGGCACGTTCGCCACCGGCTGCGTCAGCCCTGCGCGACGAGGTCGAGGCGAGGGACGTCGCCCCACAGCGTCTCGAGGCGGTAGAAGGCGCGCGCCGCCGGGGTGAAGACGTGGACGACCACGTCGATGAAGTCGAGCAGAATCCACTCGGCTTCGCGTTCGCCCTCCACGCGCGCGGTACGCCGTCGCGCGTGCAGCTTGCCCTCGATCTCCTGGGCGATGGCTTTAGTCTGGCGAGGATTGGCGCCGGTGGCGATCACGAAGAAATCGGTCCAGCTGATGGCGTCGCCCATCGCGAGAACGACGATGTCCTCGGCCTTCTTGTCGGCGGCATGCCCGGCGATGTCGCGCGCCAGTTCTTCGGCCGTCGTGAGCTCTGCTTCGAGTGCTACGGCTAGTCCTTCGGCTCGGCGTTCTTGAGCTTGGAATCGGCGCCGACGATCACTACGACCGTCTCTGGCGGCACGTCCGCGTCATCGAGGACGATTCCGCGGCCGAGTATAGCACGGATGTCCGCGGCCAAAGGAAGCGCCCGGCTGCCCGGCAGGATCTGGGTCTGGCGGTAGTCGAAGGTTTCGGCGTTGGTCGGGGCAGGGAGGTTGACGTCAAGTATTGCCAGCTCGTCGGCGACGGCCTTGCCGGCACCGACGCGCCCGCTGCCGTTGCGCACAAGGACCGTGTACGGGCTGCGAAAACCCGGTGCCTTCCGCGTGATCTGCGCCATGATGTCGTCGCTCTTGGGGAGGAAGGCGAACTGACCCTCGGCCACCCGTGAGTGCGATGGGATGCGGTAGACCACGGCATCTCCCCCGGTGAGTCCTCTCAACGCGTCCTCGAGATATCGCGTGTCGCCACTGCCCGAAGCTCGTGCCGCAGCGGCGCCGGCCGCCTTGGCGCGCACGTCAGCCGGGCGCAGAGCTGCCGCCTCGAGCACCGCGTTCCAGAGCGCCTCCTGGATGCGCCACGCGTCGTAGCCTTTCGGCCCGCTGGCGGCGAAGAGCTCGGGTACCTCCGCGGCGGAGACGATGGTGCTGCCTTCTTTGAACATCCGCTTCGTGCCCGCCATGTCAAGCTCCACGGGGTCCCGCAACGAGAGCTGGTACTCCCCGGCTGCAGAGAGGTCGCCGAGAGCTGTGACGGGCAGCTCGTACGCCTCGTCGATCTCGGCGTTCACCACGCGTTCCAGATCCTGCTTGAGCGTACCCGCCGCCAGAGAGTCGCCGGCGAAAACGTACTCGCCCTTCGGTCCGTCGAGCAGCAGTTCCTTGGGGATCACGTACAAGGCGGGGGCGCCGCCGGCGGGATCCTTGACGACGAGCGCGGCCGCCACGGGTTGGCCGGATGTCGGCGCCGTCAGGGTGACGAGCGCAAGGTAGCCCGGCTGTGCCTGCTCCTGCGGTTTCTTCAGCCAGCGCGAGCCGAGATACCAGGCGCCGAACACGGCGCCGAAGGCCACGACCCCGGCGAGGGCATACAGCACCCATGCCTGCCAAAGCTCCGCCTTGGTGCGGCGGCGCCGGCGCAGGCGATCGACCCTATAGCCCTTAGTCGTCCGCATACATTTCGTTGTACAACGCCAGCGCGCCGGGCACCACCCCGCGCCCGCGGCCGACGAGGTCGAGCAGACTCGTGCGGGCCGCGACGGCCACGGCCGCGTCGAGTGAGGTGAGCGCGAGGACGCGCACCTCCTCGAGGCCGGGGAACTCGCGGCCCGGCTCGCAGAAGTCGGCCACATACAGGCACTTCTCGAGCACCGTCATGCCCGGGCCGCCGGTGGTGTGGCGGGCGATCGCGGCGGCGATGTCCGCGTCGAGGCCGGCCGCGGCCAGCTCGGCGGCGGCCACGCGGCCATGCAGGAGCTTCTTGGGGCGCCGCATCTCGACCGCGCCCACTTCGAGGCCGAAGCGCGCGGCGGCGGCCAGCGTCTCCGCGTCGCTCAGGTCCCGGCAGTAGTCGTGGAGCAGGCCGGCGATCTCGGCCGCTTCTGCTACGGCGCCGAAGCGCCGCGCCAGCTCGGCGGCCTTGGCGGCCACGCGCTGCGAGTGCTCGCGCCGTTTCTCCGAGAGGCGCCCGGCAATCAGCAGCTCTGCCTGTGTCCGGTCGATCACGCGCGCCCGTACAGGCCACGCTCGGCGATGAACGTCTCGACGGCGTGCGGCACGAGATAGCGGATGGGCAGGCCGGCGGCCACGCGCGCCCTGATCTGGCTGGACGCCACGCCGACAAGAGGGGCCTCGAGCACGGTGATCCGCCCGGCACCCCAGCGCGCGACGGCGGCCGCGACGGCCGCAAGGTCATCGCCGGGCCGTGGCGCCACGGCGAGCGTACACAGCTCCAGAATGGCGTCCGGGTCGTGCCACGTGTGGAGCTGCAGGAGTGAGTCGGAGCCCATGATGAACACGAGATCACGCCCGGGAAAGCGCTCGGCCACCGCGCTCAGCGTGTCGCGGGTGTACACGAGACCGCGCTCGATCTCCAGACCCGACTCGACGAAACGCATGTCGTCGGCGACCGCCAGCGCGGTCATCTCGAGACGGACGTCGGCCGCGGTGCGCCGTTCGAGGTCTTTGTGCGGCGGCGCGGCAGCCGGGAGGAAGAGCACGCGCTCAAGACCGAGTCGCGCGTGCCCCTCAGAGGCGATGACGAGATGACCGACGTGCGGCGGATCGAAACTGCCGCCGATGACGCCGAGGCGCGGGCGTACTTCGCGCACGGCGTTAGGGGCGCACCTGCCCTTGGCCCCACAGCTCGTACTTGACGCAGGTGAGCTCCTGCAGAGCGATGGGGCCGCGTGCATGCAGCTTCTGCGTGGAGATCCCCATCTCCGCGCCCAGCCCGAACGCGGCACCGTCGGTGAATCGCGTTGAGGCGTTGACGTACACGCAGGCGGCGTCGACCTCGGCCGTGAATCGCCGTGCGGCGCCGAGGTCTTCGGTGACGATCGCCTCAGAGTGACGCGTGCCGTAGGTGGCGATGTGCCCCAGAGCGTCGTCCAGGGAGTCCACGACGCGCACGGCAAGCTTGAGTGCCAGGAACTCCGTCTCGTAGTGCGACTTGTTGGCACGCTTCAGGGTCGTATCGCCCAGCACGTCGGCGGCGACCTTGTCGACCACGAGCTCGACGTCGCGCCGTTTCAGCTCTTCGACGGCGCGCGGCAAGAACGCGGCGGCCACGTCGCTGTGGACCAGCAGCGTCTCGGCGGCGTTGCACACGCCGGGACGCTGGCACTTGGCATTGACGATGATCGCCACGGCCTTGTCCAGATCGGCCGCCGCATCGACGTAGACGTGACAGTTGCCTCCGGCGGCGTAGATCACGGGGAC
>JAPLCL010000286.1 GCA_026392265.1 Actinomycetota bacterium | reverse complement strand
TGGATCTCAACCTGCCCAAAGTCGCCGGGATGGAGGTGCTCGAGCAGATCCGCCGCGAGCCCCGCACCAAGCGCCTGCCGGTGGTCATCCTCACGTCTTCAAACGTCGACCGCGACCTGGCCAGGAGCTACGACCTGGGAGCCAACAGCTACATCCGTGAACCGGTCGATTTCGCGCAGTTCATGGGCGCGGTCAACAGCCGCGGGCTTTGCTGGCCGGTGCTGAACGAGATGCCGCCCGCGGCGGAGTCCTGAGGTACATCGCGCCGGTGGCCGATCCATCCCTCGAGAACCGCCTCTTCCTGCTCGATGGCAGCAGTCTCGCCTACCGGGCCTTCTTCGCGCTGCCCGAGAGCATCACCACGCGCGACGGCTTTCCCACCAACGCCATCTACGGGCTCAGCCAGATGCTGCTCAAGATCGTCACCGAGTACCGCCCCGCGAGCATCGTCGTCGCCTGGGACGCCCGCGAGAAGACCTTTCGCCACGAGGAGTTCGAGGAGTACAAGGCGCAGCGGCCGCACATGCCGGAGCCGCTTTCACAGCAGTGGAGCCGCTTTCCCGAGCTGATGGAGGCGTTCGGAATCGTCAACCTGGTGAAGTCCGGGTACGAGGCCGACGATATCCTCGGCACGCTTGCCGAAGAGGCCAAACGGCAGGGCGTGGGTTCCATTGTCGTCACCGGCGACCGCGACGCCATGCAGGTCGTCGACGACGACATCTGGGTGATGAGCACCGGGCGTGGCATCACCGACGTCAAGATCTACACGCCGGCGGCCGTGCTGGAGCGCTTCGGCGTGACGCCCGCCGCGATCCCCGACTACATCGGGCTCAAGGGCGACACCAGCGACAACATCCCCGGCGTGCCCGGCGTCGGCGAGAAGACCGCTGCGGCGCTGCTGCAGCAGTTCGGTAGCATCGACGCGCTGTACGAGCGCCTGGACGAGGTCAAGAGCGACAAGCGGCGCGCGCTGCTGGCCGCACACGAAGGCAGCGCGCGCCTCTCCAGGCACCTGGCGACGATGGTGCTCGACGTGCCGCTCGAGGAGGACCTCGTCGAGCTCGTGGCGCGCGGCGGCTACCTGCTGCCCGTCAAGAGCGTCGACGCGGTGTTCGAGAAGTACGAGTTTCGCGGCTTGCGTCGGCGATTGCAGGACGTGGCCGGCGGTGGCGCCCGCTCCGCGGGCGTCCAGGCCGACGCTGCAGGCGCCTCTGCCGCAGGCGCGCAGGCTGGCTCCGGCGCGGCCGCCGGCCCTGGCGTACGCCTCGCGCACGAGCCCGACGTAGGGCCGCTCGCGGCGGCGCTCGAGCGCACCGAGACGGCCGTGGCGTTCGAGCCGCGCGAGGACGGCGCAGACGGCTTCGCCGTCGCCGTCCACTCCGGCGGCGAGGCCGTGCAGGTGGCCGTCGCGGGCGCCGAAAGGCTGGCCGCCCTGTGGCTGCTGGCCGCGCACGCCGTGGTACACGACGCGAAGGCACAGCCGGGCTACACGGCGGCGCCGTGCGGGCCGGCGTTCGATACCGCTGTCGCTGCGTACCTGCTGGCGCCGGAACTGCCCGAGAAGGAGCGCGGCCTGTTCACGCTGGCCGGCGCCGAGGACGCCTCGCCGGTCGAGGGCCCGCGCGCCGAGGCGGCCGCGGCCACGCGCGCCGTGCTCACGTGGCGCGTGGCCGCGGCCCAGCGCCCGCGTCTCGTCGAGCTCGGCTTGGAACGGCTCTTTCGCGAGATCGAGCTGCCGCTCGTGTACGTACTGGCGCAGATGGAGGCCGCCGGCGTCAAGATGGACCCGTACCTGCTCGGCGAGATCACTGCTCGTCTCCGCGACCGCGTGGACGAGCTGCACGACGAGATCATTCGTCTGGCCGGCGAGGATTTCACCGTGGCCTCGCCGCAGCAGCTCGCTGAGATCCTCTTCGTGCGCCTGGGCCTGCAACGCGGCAAGAAGGGCAAGACCGGCTATTCGACCGACGCGCGCGTGCTGCGCGGCCTGCGTGACCAGCACCCCATCGTCCCGGCCGTCGAGGAGTGGCGCGAGCTCACCAAGCTGATCAACACCTATCTCGAGCCGCTGCCACAGCACATCGACGCGCGCACGGGACGCGTGCACAGCACCTTCAAGCAAACAGTCGCCGCAACGGGGCGCCTGTCGAGCGTCGACCCCAACCTGCAGAACATCCCGGTGCGCACCGACCTCGGCACCGAGGTCCGCGCCTGTTTCGTGGCCGAAGAGGGCTGCATGCTGGTGGTCGCCGACTATTCGCAGATCGAGCTGCGCCTCATGGCGCTGCTCTCGCAGGAGCCGGCGCTGCTCGACGCCTATCACCGCGGTGAAGACGTGCACCGTGTCACCGCGGCGGCCGTCGCCGGCATCTCGCCGCACGAAGTGACCAAGCGCCAGCGCGAGCACGCCAAGGCCACCAACTTCGGCATCATGTACGGCCTCTCCGCCTTCGGCCTCTCCGAGCAGGTCGACATCCCGGTGGAAGAGGCCAAGGCGTTCATCGATGCCTACTTCGCCAAGTATCCAAGGGTCCGCGAGTTTCGCGAACGCGTGATCGCCGAAGCGACGCGGGACGGCTTCGTCACCACGCTGTTCGGGAGGCGCAGGGCCGTGCCGGAGCTGCGCTCCGGCAACTTCCGCCTGCGCTCGCTGGGCGAGCGCCTGGCGGTCAACACCGTCCTGCAGGGCACGGCCGCCGACATCATCAAAGTCGCCATGGTCACGGTGAGCCGCGAGCTCGCACGGCGCAAGCTGGGCGCGCGGCTTGTGCTCCAGGTGCACGACGAGCTCGTCCTCGAGTGCCCCGCGGCCGAGGTCGAGGAGTGCGTACCCCTGCTGCGCGACGCCATGTGCGGCGCCTACGACATGGACCCGCCGCTCGAGGTGGAGGTCGGCGTCGGCGCCGACTGGGTGGCCGCCAAAGGCTGAGCCGGCGACCCCGGCGACCCCGGCAGCGCGAGATAGTGCGAAAGGGGCAGATAGCAAACCCCCTGTTTCTTATCTGCCCTCGCAGTCCTACCCCGGCGCGGGGGGAGCCTCTTCATGTTACCGATGTGCGCTGCGCGATGTGCCGACGCGGACGCTGACGCCCGGCCGCGCGCGTGCTATACTCCCATGGTTTCGGCCCGCTGCGGTCCGCGGGCCTTTTCCTATCCTGTAAACGACGGACCGCATCCTTGACCGGGAGGCAGCGACACCACATGGCAGAGAAACCTATCGACACACAGCTCGCGGCGGCCAACGACCCCAGGATCGTGGAGGGCAGCGAAGGCTACCTCATCGAGGTCGACGGCGAGATCGTCCCCAACTACGACATCACCATGACGGT
>JAPLCL010000253.1 GCA_026392265.1 Actinomycetota bacterium | reverse complement strand
GAGCGCGTCGTCGCGCAGCCAGGTCGGGCCGCCAAAGCGGCTGGTCACCGAGAGTGATGTGCCGCCGGCCACGGCGTCGAGGTCGATCATGCCGATGGTCGCGCGCCGCTCCAGGTCGCTCATGGCGCGCACGTAGTAGCTGGATCCGAGCAGACCCTTCTCCTCGGCGCCAAAGGCGACGAACACGATGGTGTACGGCGTGTCTTGCGACTTGATGCGCGCCGCGGTCTCCAGCAGCAGTCCCGTGCCCGTGGCGTTGTCGGAGTAGCCCTCGCCGACAGGCGCCGAGTCGTAGTGGGCGCCGACGACCAGCCGCTTGGCCGACTCCCCCTCCTTGACCGCGATGATGTTGGCGGAGTGGATGCGGCGCTGGAGAGAGCGTGCGATGAACTCCTGGGTACGCGGAAAATAGCCGTACTGCTGGAAGGCATTGAAGACGAACTCGCGCGCCTCGATCTCGCCCCAGGTGTTCGCGGCGCGTGGGTGCACGGTCGTGGCGAGTGTCTTGGCCAGCAGGTAGGCCACCGCCCCGTGGGCGCTGGACGACACGGCGGCGGATGGGCGGCCGACCTTGCTGGTGGCCCGGTCACACCCACCGAAGGCGCCGGCTGCCGCCAGGCCGATGGCAACGACGAGGGCCGCGGCCACCGCGACTGCGAGCAGGCCTCCACGTGTGCGCAGCGCGGTCATCTCAGAGTGGCGCCGGTACGAGAAGGACCCAGAGTGCGCCGACGACGAGCCCGAATACCAGCCCGCCGAGGACGTCGCCGAGGTAGTGGACTCCGAGATACACGCGACTGAAACTGAGCACGAGGGTGAGCGCCACGAGCGCCGGGAGCGCGGCGGGGTACAAGGTGCCCACGGTGAAGGTGCCGACCACGGCCATGCTCGCGTGCGACGAGGGGAACGACTTGCTCGGGGGCAGCGGGATCTGCCGGGGCTGGCTGGGGTCGGCGATCGGCGGTCGTGGCCGGGCCACGAAATGCTTGATGAGAAAGCCCGTCGCCTCCACGATCGTCACCGGCACGGCCACGTACAGGGCTTTCGCCAGAGGTCGCGGCTCGCCGAAGATCCAGGGCAGAAGTGAGACGACGTACCACACGATTCCGTAGTTGGCGATCAGCGAAAGGGCGCCGAGGGGCCACCCGAACCAGCGCGGGTGCGGCCAGCCGATGGCCGCACGCCGCGAGAGCTCGCGGTCGAGGCGGTCGAGGCGGCCGGGGAGAGTGGGCGGCACGGCGTCTGTGGAACCGGGGGCGGAGGGCATCGGAATCCCCGCTAGTATACTATCCGCCTGTCTCCGCCCACTCCTCTCAGAGGGAATGCCGCCCATGCGCACATCGGTCATCGTCACAGCGCTCGGCTCCGACAGCCACGGCCTCCTGGCCAGCGTGGCCACCACGGTGGCCGAGCAGAACGCCAACGTCGACGACGTCAGCCAGACCGTGGCGAACGGCATGTTCACGATGATCATGTTCGTATCGTTCGACGAGACGGAGACCACGATGGTCGCGCTCAAGAGCGCCCTCGAGGCGACCGGCGAGCTCGTCGGCCTGCAGATCAACGTGCAGCACGAGAACATCTTCAAGTTCATGCACCGCATCTAGCGGCGCTCGCCCCCCTCCAGGAGCCGCCCCGTGGTCTTCATCACCGAGCAGGAGATCCTCGAGACCGTCAGTATGATCAGGTCCGAGAACCTCGACGTGCGCGCCGTCACGATGGGCATCTCGCTGACCGACTGCGCCGGGCGCGATCCGCACAGGGTCGCCGAAAGGGTTCACGCCAAGATCGTGCAGCGCGCCGGCCGGTTGGTCGCGGTGGCCGCTGAGATCGAGCACAAGTACGGCATCCCCATCGTCAACAAGCGCGTCTCGTTGACGCCGATCGCTCACGTGGTGGGCAGCGACGACCCCGCCGCCTATGTGGAGGTGGCGCACGCGCTCGACGCCGCCGCCGAAGAGATCGGGATCGATTTCGTGGGCGGCTTCAGCT
>JAPLCL010000232.1 GCA_026392265.1 Actinomycetota bacterium | reverse complement strand
TCGATGATCTTCTCGCCGGTGATCGCCTCGCGCGCCATGTCGAGCAGCATCGGCACGCCCTCGGAGAGCAGGCCGCTGTCTGAGGACAGCGCGCGGGCCACGCTCTCGGTCTGCACGAGAGCCTTGACTGCCAGTGTCATGCCGGCGTCAAGGCGCAGCCCGTGGGCGCGCAGCAGCTCAAAGCCTTCGCCGGCGACCTGCCCGAACGAGACCGCGCCACCGCCGCTCATGTAGCGCCCCACGTGGCGGGCGAAATCGCGGCGGAAGGCCTTTTCGTCGACGTCGCCTCTGAACGGCGTGCTCATACCGCGGAGCGCGTTTGCCATGCCGTCCACGCTCCGCTGCTGCATGACGAGCATCAGCTGCGCGAGGCGCAGGCGCTGCTGCATGTCGATCTCGCCCATCATGCCCAGATCGATGAAGGTGAGCACGCCGGTATCGAGGTTGACGAGGAGGTTGCCGGGGTGAGGGTCGGCGTGGAAGAAGCCGTCGACCGGCAGCTGCTTGATGAGTGCGCGCAACGCGTTGCGGGCGATCTCTTCGCGGTCCAGACCGGCCTTCTCAATGGCCTCCACGTCGCTGACCTTGACGCCGCGGACGAACTCTTGGGTGATCACCGCGGACGTCGAGAGCTCTGCGTAGACCGCCGGGACGTGCACGCCGGGGAGGTTGGCCATGTTCTCGGAAAGGCGGAGCGCGTTGTAGGCCTCGCCGCGGTAGTCGAGCTCCTCGAGCACGCCCGAGGAGAACTGCTCGAGCATGCCGACGAGGTCCAGGGCGCGCACCGACTCGGACCTTGCTGAGACGACGCGCGCCGCGTTCTGCATGATGCCGAGATCGGCGCGTATCATCTTGGAGATGTTCGGGCGCTGCACCTTGACGGCGACCGCCGTGCCGTCGTGGAGGGTGGCCCGGTGCACCTGGGCGGTCGAGGCTGCGGCAAACGCCTGCGGTTCGAAAGAGGCGTAGAGCTCCTCGGGCGGGGCGCCGAGCTCCTCGATGATGCGTTCGCGCACCTGATCGCTGGGGAACGGGGGCACGGCGTCCTGGAGCCTCGAGAGCTCGGTGGCCCAGTCGGTGGGGAGCACCGAAGCCTGGCTCGAGACGATCTGCCCGATCTTGACGTAGGTGGGGCCGAGCTCCTCGAGCATGAGCCGGAGCTTCACCGCCGTGCCCGGCTCCTCCCAGCCCTTCGGCATACGCCAGACCCACGACTGCATCGCATGGCGGAAGCCCCCGACGAAGTCCGAGTGGTTCAGTACCCCGTCGTATCCATACCGCAGGAGGGTGTTGTACACCTGCTGCAGGCGCAGGTCCTCGCGGAACTTGTCGAGCGATGAGCGCCTCACGGCGTTGCTCCCCCCGGCCGATCCGCGTCGGCGGGGCCCTCGGCCAGCGCGGGGACGTCCTCCGCCGTGACGGCGAGCAGCTCTTTCTCGAGGAGCCCGTGCTTATGCTTCGCGATCTCTTTCTTGAGGCCCTCGGGGCCCCCCTCCACGATCGGCGGCGTGAGCCCGAACAGGTTCTGGAGGAGACCCTCGAACAGGCCACAGACCAGCCCGCCGACGAACGCCCAGAGGATATGCTGCACCTGGAAGCGCTCCGTGAAGATCCAGGCCAGAGTCCACAGCAGCACGGTGTTGATCAGGACGACCACGAGGCCGTACGAGACGAAGATGAGCGGCAGCATCAGGATCTGGAGCAGCGGCTTGAGAAAGGCGTTGAGGAGCCCGAAGACGGCGCTGATGAGGAGCCACGAGAGGATGCGATAGTCGCCGGCGAAGAAGACGTGCGGCACGATGATCACGGTGACGGCCAGGGACACCGCGTTCACGAGAAAGCGGAGCAGGAGAGGCCGCACGCGGAAGTGCAGCTGAGTCTGCAGCACCGAGTGCTTCTTGGCCATCAGGCGACTCCCTCCCCCCGGATCGGTTGAGACAGCGTCATCACCGCTTCGCTCGTCGAATCATACAGCGCTCGCCTGCCTGCCGTTGTGTCGCGCTGTCCCGCTGCCGGTAGTAAGGTTACCGAATGGTCAGGACGATGTCGCCCGGTGGCGAACCACCCTCGTTCGAAAGCGCGGCTGAACGCGGTCTGACGACGCCGCGCGCCGCCGGCGTGGCGGGCGTCGTCTTCGCCGTCCTCTTCTTCGCCGCGCTCCTCTTCTTGCGGCAGAGCGTAGGCCGCGGGCTCAGCACGCAGACCGTGATGGACAACTTGACCGGCTCGGGCTCGGGCTCGACGCTGGCGCTCGCCGGCCTCTACATCGTGCCGTTCGCCGGGATCGCCTTCCTGTGGTTTATCGGCGTCGTGCGCGACCGCATCGGCGCGCGTGAAGACAGGTTCTTCGCGACGATCTTCCTCGGCAGCGGCCTGCTCTTCATCGCCATGCTCTTCGCCGGCGCCGCCGTCATCGCCGGCCTCGCGGCCGGCAGCCGCTTCGGGACGGCCTCGCCGACCGACCTGGCGACCGTCGGCTTCGCACGCTCGGTCGGCTACTCGTTCCTGTTCGTGTACGCGGCCAAGGAGGCGGGCGTCTTCACGCTGGCGACGTCCACGATCATCCGGCGGTCCCACTGGCCGTTCTGGACGTCTGTGAGTGGCTTCGCGACCGCCGCCGTGCTCATCCTCAGCATGACGTTCTTCGAGCCGGTCATTCTGCTCTTCGCCGTATGGGTGGCGGCCATCAGCGTGTACGTGCTGGTGACTGGCGGCCGGCAGGCGCGCGGAGGGACCGGACTCTGACGTACGCGCCCAAGAAGGGGGATGGGCCGCGACGACTGGGGGGCAGTCGTCGCGGCCCATGTGGGGCCAACGGCTCCCGGGTGAGGAGGTAGAACACCCGGGCTTGGTGGGACTCCGACTCGGTGGGGGCGCACCGTACATCTGTCTCGTCCCGACGGCCGGGGGGGCGGACCGTCGTTGCCGTCGTATGGCTTGATGGCATTGTGCCCCGCGAAGATGAAGTGCGTGTTGCGCCGGCATTGAGGAAGATGTTGCCGGTGGGGCGAGTTTCAAGGACGCTGTCATCTTGGCCGCGGTTCACATGGGCTCCTGGTTCGTTCGCACTGTCAGTATGTGCGTCAACGGCGACGCACCGCGATGAGGGCGGCCCGTGGGTGCGTGCTCCAACTCCAGCTTGCCTCCGCACCCGCGGCGCGGCCGGCGAGCTGGCGGACGAGTGCAGTGAGGTCAAGCGTGGATGGCGGGGTGCCGGTCCTCGTCGAGGTTGGCGGCCGCAGCTGAGGCCATCACCGCAGCCGCGGGCAGAGAAGGGCGGGGCGGCAGTCACTTGGACGGCGTACTTCAAGTTGGGCAGAGCGAAGATCCCTTGTCGCAATCACCGATGTGCCGTATAATAGCAGAAGTGATTATACGTCAGGAGGCACGGCGTGAACACGAAGCTGACCCTGCGTCTCGATGACCGCCTCATCGACAGGGCGAAGCGCTACTCGCACCGCTCCGGCAAGTCGGTCTCCCAGCTTGTCGCGGACTACTTCGCTCTCATCGAGGCGGACGAGCCCATCCCGGGTACGGAGCTCACGCCTCGCGTGCGGGCGATGATCGGCGCCCTCAAGGGCGCTTCGGTCACTGAAGAGGACTACCACCGCCATCTCGAGGAGAAGTACCGATGAACGTCCTCTTCGACACAAACGTGATCCTCGACGTCTTGCTGGAGCGGGAGCCCCACATCGACGCTGCCTCCAAGTTGTTCGCTTTGGTGGACAATGGCCGCATCACTGGTTCGATCTGCGCCACGACCGCGACCACGGTCTATTACATCGCGGCGAAGAGCTTCGGCAAGCGCAGGGCCCGCGATCAGGTGCACGGACTACTCGGCTTGTTCGAGGTCGCGCCGGTGGGCAGGGATGTGCTGGACAGCGCCCTCGACATCGACTTCTCCGACTATGAGGATGCGGTGTTGCACGAGGCAGCCCGCGCCGCCGGTGCGACCGTCATCGTGACGCGGGATCGCGACGACTTCGTCAACTCCGCGATCCCGGCGCTCGACCCGGTCGAGCTCCTCGCGGTGGTGGTGGCGTCGGGGTAGGTTCTGAGGCGGCGGGGCGGCCGCATGGGCCTGAACAGATGCACGTCATTTTTATGGAT
>JAPLCL010000375.1 GCA_026392265.1 Actinomycetota bacterium | reverse complement strand
CGTGCGGGCCAGGATCCTGGCCGCCGCGGCGCGCGCCTGGGCCACCGAGTCGGGGATGTCCTTGGGCGCCTGACAGGCGCCGGCGATGTAGACGCCGTCGGTGGTGGTGGCCACGGGGTCGAGCTTGGGATGACTCTCGATAAACCAGCCGTCCTTGTCGCGGCTGATGTTCACGAGGTGCGCCACCTCGTCGGAATCCTCGCGCGCCTCCATGCCGACCATCAGCACGACGAGGTCCGCGGGCAGCTCGATGGTCTCGCCGGACAGCGTTTCGTTGACCTCGATGAGCATGTCGCAGTCGTCCGTGGCGTCGGCCTTGCGGATCACCGGATAGTCGTTCTTCTCGTACATGAGGAAGAGGGTCTTGATCTCCGAGCTGCGGCGGTAGAAATCCTCCATCCCCTTGCCGAACGCGTGCATGTCGATGTAGACGTCGCTCACGTAGGCCCCGGGGACGGCGGATTTGATCTCATGCGCGTACTTGAGCGCCGTCATGCAGCACACCCGCGAGCAGTAGGCGTGGAACTCGAGGTTGCGGCTGCCCACGCAGTGGATGATGGCCACGTATTGCGGGACCTTACCCTCCTTGGTCGTCACTCGGCCGGCGCGCAGCATCTTCTCGAGCTCGAAGGAGGTGACGACGTTGGGCAGCTTGCCGTACCCGTAGTGCGTGATGCGGGACGCGTCGAACTCCTTGTAGCCCGTGCAGACGATGACGCTGCCGATGTCGTAGGTGGTGTCGGTGGGCGCTCCGTCATTCGCCTTGCCGCGGAGGGTCGTCTGGAAGTTGCCGACGAAGCCGTCCACCTTGCGGACCTGCGACTCGAGGAGCACATCGATGTTGGAATGCTCGACGACGCGCGTGACCCGCTCGGTGAGCATGTCACGCGCGGAGTCGAGGTAGGGCGCGGTCAGGTCGGCGCGGGCCACGTTGCCGCCGAGGTGGTCGCTACGCTCGACCAGATAGACGCGGTTGCCGGCGTCGGCGAGGTCGAGGGCGGCGCTCATGCCGGCGATGCCGCCGCCGATGATGAGGGTGTTCGGGCACATGTCCACGGAGCGGCGTTCGAGCGCCTCATGATGCGCCACGCGCATCACCGCGGCGGCGGTGAGGGAGGCGGCCTTCTCCGTCGCCGCGATCGGGTCGTCGTGCACCCAGCTACACTGCTCGCGGATGTTGGCCATCTCCAGGAAGTAGGGGTTGAGGCCGGCTTTCTGCAGGGTCTTGCGAAACGTCGGCTCGTGCATGCGCGGGCTGCAGGCGGCCACGACCACCCGGTCCAGGCCGTACTCCTCGATGTCGGCCTGGATCATGTCTTGCCCGGGATCGGAGCACATGTACTTGTAGGTGCGCGCGACGGCCACGTTGGGCAGGCGCTCGACGGAGTCGACTACGGCGTCGCAGTCGATGACCTTAGCGATGTTGGTGCCGCAGTTGCAGATGAAGACGCCGATCTTGAGGTCTTCCATCCCGCTCTCCTCTCAGGCCGCCTGCGGCGCGCCGACCGCCTCGCGCTCTTTGCTGACCATGGCTTCGGCCTTCAGGTCGGCGAAGTACATCGCCAGCGGACGGTAGGCCATGTGGGACCACTTGCTGAAGGGCACTTCGAGGAGCAGCATCGGCACGACCGCCATCATGTGGATCACGTAGTTGACGTTGGCGGCCGTCTCGAATCCGAGCCGGTGAAGTGAGAACTGAAGCAGGCCGGTGGATGCCACGACGATGAGCAGGACGAGGAACATCCAGTCGGTCTCATGGGACTGCTCGTACTGGACCTCGGTCTTCTTGAGGCGCTTGCGCAGGAAGATGATCGTGGTCACGAGAAGCCCTGCGGTGGCCGCCAGGCCGAAGACGTGCACGCTCCAGTTGACGGCCGGCCCCGACCACATGGGCGCCAGGAAGAACATGATCAGGACGAGCATGGTCACGTAGCTCAGCATGAGCACGAGGTGGATGACCCAGGGCCGCTTCTGCTCGCACTTGGCATACCGCATCTGGGTGAAGAAGTGCATGGGCAGCAGGTAGATCTTCCTGACGTAGGCGCTCAGCGGTACGTGGACTTTTGTGTCACGCCCCACCGTGAACCACCACATCCGCGCGCAGTTCGTGAGGAGCAGGGCGAGCAGCACCGCCGCCAGGACCCAGTCGAAGATGTGGATGCTCGAGGCGGGCAGAAACGCGTTGGGGCCGTTGTATGAGGTGATGCTGCCCTGCGAGAAGCCGTACAGCAGGAAGCCGGCGCCGGTGATCAGTGCGACGAGGATCACCGCCAGTATCTCGGCCTTCGCGGACAAGTAGAACAGGCGCGCGATGCCGGTGAAATCGTAGCGCGCCGTGAGCCAGCG
>JAPLCL010000383.1 GCA_026392265.1 Actinomycetota bacterium | reverse complement strand
ACGAGCACCTGGCTTTTCGCTCGACCATGCAGCGCGGCGCGGACAACGCCAAGGCGCGCGCCCAGCTCGGTTTCGCGCCGGCTTGGGTCAGCTGGCGAGACGGACTGCGCCGCGAGTTCACGAGGGAGGCGGTCGCGTGACAGAGTCCGTCTGGGACTACCCGCGGCCACCACGCGTCGAGGCGACTGCGCGGCGGATTCGCGTGGTGCTCGGCGACGTCACCGTCGCCGACACGACGCGGGCGTTCCGCGTGCTCGAGACCAGCCACCCGCCGGGCTACTACATCCCGCCGGAGGACGTGCGCAGTGAGTACCTGCGCCCGAGCCGGCGGACTTCGTACTGCGAGTTCAAGGGACGGGCGAGCTACTACGACCTCGTGGTCGGCGAGCGCGAGGTGCGCGACGCCGCGTGGTACTACCCGGACCCTGCGCCCGGCTACAAAGCCATCCGCGACCACCTGGCCTTCTACCCGGGGCGTGTGGACGCCTGCTTCGTGGATGAGGAACGGGTCGTCGCGCAGAAGGGCGACTTCTACGGCGGCTGGCTCACCGCCGACATCGTCGGTCCGTTCAAGGGCGGGCCGGGGACGGCCGGCTGGTAGAGCCGGGCGGCGGGCGGGGCCGCAGGGCCCCGCCGCCCGCCTTCGCCGCTACTCGGTCAGCCGCGGCGGCTGCCCGCCCGGGACGAGCTGCGGCGCCGTGCCGCGAAGCTCCAGCAGCTTCTGCCTGAGCTCCGTCTGCAGCTGCCCGATCTCACCTTCGGCGTCGAGGCGCCGGGCGCGTCCTTCCTCCTGAATGCTGATGGTCTCTTCGAGCGTGGCCACCAGGGCGTCGTTGACCTTGCGCAGCGTCTCCACGTCCACGACCCCGCGCTCGACCTCGCGCCCCACCTTTGCCGAGCCGGTCTTGAGCAGTTCGGCGTTCTTCGCCAGAAGCTCGTTGGTCGTATCGCTGACCTGCTTCTGCAGTTCCATCGCCTTCTGCTGCCGGTACAGGCTGATGGCGATGACGATCTGGTTCTTCCACAGCGGGATCGTCGTGAGCACCGACGCCTGTATCTTCTCCACGAGGTTCTGGTCGTTGCCCTGGATGAGGCGGATCTGTGGCGCGGTCTGGATGGCGACCATGCGCGTGAGCTTGAGGTCGTGGATACGGCGCTCGAAGCGCGTGGCCGCCTGCTGCAGGTCGGTCAGTCGCTGCGCGGCCATGACGTCGTTGCTGGCGGCCACTTCGGCCTCCAGCGCCGGGAGCCTGTCGCGGTGCAGCTCCTCCAGCGCCTGCTCGCCGGCGGCGATGTACACGTCGAGCTGCTTGAGGTAGTCGAGGTTGAGCTCGAACATCTTGTCGAGCACGGTCATGTCTTTGAGCAGCGCCATGCGCGAGCGCTCGAGGGCGTCGACGATGCGAGCGAAGCTGGTCGCGACCTTCTGGAAGCGGGCGGCGAAGCGCTCGAAGGTATTGGCGAACTTGCCGAGGATGGGGATCCGGGCCATCCCGGATCCACCGCCGAGGGCGTCGATGTCGAGTTCGTGCACCTTCTTGAGGAGGTCGGTGAGCGCCACGCCGCCGGCGCCGGCCTCCTTGTTGCGCACGTCGCCAAGCAGCGAGTCGGCGAAGTTGGCGATGCGGCTCTGGGCGGGCAGGCCGTAGCTGAGCACGCCCTGCGCGTCGGTAAGGTCGACGCTCGTCTTGATCTCGGCCACGCGGGCCAGGTCGTCGGGGG
>JAPLCL010000104.1 GCA_026392265.1 Actinomycetota bacterium | reverse complement strand
TTCTTCCTCTTCAGCGCCACTCAGATCGACCGCAACATCGCGGCGCTGCGGGACGCCTTCCGCAGGTACCATCCGAAGACACGCGTCTTCTACGCCAGCAAGGCCTGCTCCAACCTCTGGTTCCTCGACCGCGTGCGGCGTAGCGGCATCGACATAGAGGTGAACTCGGGCGGCGAGCTGTGGAGGGCGCGCAAGGTGGGCTTCGCGCCCCGGCAGATCGGCTTCAACGGCAACGCCAAGACGCGTGCCGAGATCACTGCTGCCCTCCAGCCCCCCATCGAGGCCATCATCGTGGACTCGGTGTTCGAGCTGCGACGTGTCGCCGACGTGGCCGCCGACCTCGGAGAACAGGCCCGCGTAGCGTTGCGCGTCGACTTCAACGTGGCCAGCGAGACGCATCCCGGCCTGCGCACCAGCAAGGGGGCCAAGGCCGGCATCGACGTCAGCGAGGCCCTCGCTGCCTTCGGTCTCGCGGCGCAGCTGCCCAACATCAAGCTCGTGGGCATGCACTACCACATCGGCTCGCAGATCACCCGCGTCGAGCCTTACCTTGAGGCGCTCGACCTCGCGCTCGCGCTCCTCGACCGCATCGAGACCGCCCACGACGTCCGCCTCGAGCATCTCAACATCGGCGGCGGCTTCGCGATCCCCTACTACGACCGCACCGCCGACGAGCCGGACACGTACTTCGAGGCGCCGCACACGCTGGACGTCTACGCGGCCGGCATCGGGAAGCGCCTGCACAAGACGCGCCCCGACCTGCAGCTGCACCTGGAACCGGGGCGCGCCATCGCCGGTAACACTGCCATCCTCGTGAGCCGCGTGGAGGCCGAGAAGACGAAGCTGGTCGAGTCTCCGGACGGGCGTGTCATGCGCGATGACTGGATCATGGTCGATGCCGGCTTCAACACGGTGCTCGAGCACTCCAGCTACCACTGGTACTACCGTGCCGTGGTCGCGAATCACTGTGGCAAGCCCCCCGTGCGGCCCTTCCGCATCGGCGGGCCGCTGTGCGACGGCGGCGACGTCTACACCGGCGACCCCGGCTCCGAGTACCGCTTCCTGCCCACCTGCACCAAGGTCAAGGACGTCATCGCCTTCTTCGACGTGGGGGCGTACTCGCTCGAGTGCATGAGCGCGTACAACAGCCGCGACCAGGCCGCCGCCTACATGATCACCGAGAGTGGCCTGCGGCAGATCGCCGCGCGGCGCACGGTGGAGGACTTCGTCGCCAACGAGCGCTTCGTCGCGGAAGCCTCGGTCGAATAGCCCCCCACCTCCGCGCCGCCGGCCCCGCAGGCACCGCCGGCGGCGCAGATTCTTCGGTGGTACCTCGAAGCCCCGTGCCTCGTCCCTATTGAGCCGGTGGATTCCGGAGGATATCCTGCGGATATGTTGACCGGACGGATGTTCTGCGGCCAGACTGGCCCCAGAGCGCAGCACTGTGGAGGCCTCATGGACGCTCTCGACCGCGACATTCTCATCGCCCTTCAACAGGACGGACGCCAGACCAACGCCAGCCTCGCCGGGCAGCTCGACCTCTCGGCTTCGGCGATGCACGAACGCGTGCGCCGCCTCGAGCGCGATGGCTTCCTCCGCGGCTACCACGCCGACGTAGCCCCCGAGGGTCTCGGCGTCGGACTCCAGGCGTTTGTCACCGCCGCACTGAGCGCCCACAATCGTGACTTCATCGAGGGCTTCGAGCGGGGTGTCCTCGACCTGCCCGAGGCGCGCGCCTGCTACCACGTCACCGGCCGCTTCGACTATCTGCTGCACGTCGCCGTGCGCGACCTTGCCCACCTTGGGCAGCTGATCAAGAACGACATCGCCGCGATCCCCGGCGTGGCTAAGCTTGAGACCCTGCTCGTCCTCACGGAAGTGAAATCCGACGCGGGCTGGCCTGCCTTCGATGACGGATGACCAGCGACTGATGGGAGACTCCCGATGACCGAGCGTGACGCCATGCGCGAGAAGCTGCGCATCAAGCCGGCCGACCTGGAGACCGTGAGCGACGTCCTCGCAAGCCCCGACAACCGCCTCGTGGGCGGCCTCCTCGACCTTGTCGAAAAGCACGGCGGCGTGGATGCCATCAACCGACAGGCCGATGAGGCCGGCCGGCTCGAAACGCGGCTCGTGCGCCTGCGGGAAGAAGGGTCGCGCTTCCTGCCCGACCTCGGCTGGCTCGCCGAGCGGCGGGACGCCGGCGCCTTTGTGTCGCTGCCGGAGTACCGGCGCAGCGTCATCGGTCCTGCGGCCGACGCCACAGCTCCTCGTGAGGCGCGCGCCGTGACCCTCGAGATCAGCGCCCTGCAGTATTTCCCCTGGCTCATCACCGAGGCGAAGCAGGCAATCGAGCAGCGCGAGCTGATGCCGGGACGCTACATCCGCGTGCGCAGTATCGCCGAGCAGTGCGCGACGAATGAGGACATCCTCGCCGTCGCGACTGCCATGCAGATCATCGGCGCGACGCACGTTGAGACGCTGGATACGCGTGGCACCGACGGCTCCAACGTCCATCTGGGCGGCCCAGACACGATCGCCGGCTACTTCGGTGGTATCGGTCAACCCAACGACTACCCGCTCAGGTGGGCGGACGAGTATCTTGGCATCCTTACTAAGTACGGCATACGTCAGGTCCTGAACGTCAACAGTGGCACCGTCCTCGTGGCTCTCCTGCTGCACAAGCTCGGGATTCGCAACGAGTTCAAGGTGTCTGTGTTCATGGGCGTCGACAACGCCTGGTCGGTGCTCTGGCTGCTGATGGGCGCCCGCCTGCTGGCCGGCGACGACGGCTCCACGAGCCTCGCCGGCCTCAACCTGTCGAACTCTGTCGGACTCGGCACGCTGCTCGCCGACGCAGAGGTCCGTCAGGCGCTCGGCTTCGAAGAGACCGTGCGCCTCGAGCATCACGTCACCGAGACGTTCAAGTCCATCGTGCGCCAGCCGTACGACCGCCGTGCCGACGTACTCGCTGCGGCGGCTACTGTGCCCAATATCTCGGCGAAGCACGAAGGTGGCGATCCGGCAGTGGAGGCCACGCGCGAGCACCCCAGCGACGTCCTCGACTACTTCATCCCCAAAGAGCAGGTCGTTGGCGATGGCCTTATGCCGCTGCTCGAGCAGAACTACCTCGACAAGCATGCCGCCCTGAACGAGACGGCGGCGGCCCTCACCAGGGCCGGCATCGGCGTCAGGCCCGCCGCTCTGCTGCACGCCGAGGCCAATTAGGCAGGCGGGTGGTGGCGGGCTTGCGCGAAAAGGGCGGCGGAGTGCTCGCGAGCACTCCGCCGCCCTCGTGCCTCGACGCGTCAGCAGGCGCGCCTCAGCCTGATCCGGCCCCCGTAACGCGCGAGGAGCGCCCGGTCAATCCGCGTCGATCTCGTCGTCGGTCGCGCCGCTCTCGCTGACGACCATGCGGGCGATGGCGCTCACGACGTCGCCTTCGCGCATGTTCATGACCCTGACGCCTTGAGTGGCGCGCCCGTAGCGACTGATGCCGTCGGCGCGCATGCGGATGACCACGCCGTCGCGACTTTGGAGCACGATCTCGTGGTTGTCACGCACGACCTTAACGCCGACCAGATAGCCCTTGCGGTCGGTGAGCGCGACCGTCCGCACGCCGAGGCCGCCGCGCCCGGTGATGCGGTACTCGCTGATCGGCGTGCGCTTGCCAAAGCCGTTCTCGGTGATCACGAAGAGATCGCTGTCGTCGCGGGCGATGTCCATGCTGATGACCTCGTCGCCCTTGCGCAGACGCATGCCGTGAACGCCGGAGGC
>JAPLCL010000368.1 GCA_026392265.1 Actinomycetota bacterium | reverse complement strand
GACTACCCGCACATCCGCGCCGGCGAGGACGACTTCGCCGTGGTCGCGGAAGACGGCGGCGAGATGGCCACCGAGGGAGGTGACACGGCGTGAGCGACGATAACCGCCTCGAACCCGAGACCGAGATCGACTTGGGCCTGAGCTCACCGGCGGCCGGCGCCGAAGTCGCCACGGGCGTCGGCGCCACCGGCATGTGGGCCTCCGATGCCATGCTCATCGAGAGCAGCTCGCTGTGGGGCGAGATCTGGCGGCGCTTCCGCCGCGACAAGTTCGCCATGATCGGCCTCGTGGTCATCATCTTGCTGGTGGCGATCGCCGTTCTCGCCCCGTGGATCGCCCCCCACGACCCGACCAAACAGTACGACGAGGGGCTCACCATGCAGGGCATGCCGGTCGGCCCCTCGTCCCAGTTCTGGCTGGGCACCGACACCCTCGGCCGCGACCTTCTCAGCCGCCTCATGTACGGCGCCCGCGTGTCGCTCGTGGTCGGCGTCTGCGCCAACGGCTTCGCCCTCATCCTCGGCGTGATCTTCGGCCTCACCGCCGGCTACTTCCGAGGCGGCACCGAGACAGTGCTCATGCGCATGACCGATGTGATGATGGCTTTCCCCATCTACCTGCTCGCGGTAGCCCTGGTGAGCGTCCTCGAACCGAGCCTCGGGATCCTTATCTTAGTCATCGGCATCGTGTACTGGACGCCGATGACGCGCGTCATCCACGGCGAGGTGCTCTCCATCCGCGAGAAGGAGTTCGTCGACGCGGCGCGGCTCACCGGTTGCACCAATCGCCGCATCCTCTTCCGCCACATCCTGCCGCACCTGGTGGCGCCGATCATCGTCTACACGAGCCTCGGCATCGCCACCACCATCCTCTTCGAAGCCACGCTCAGCTACATCGGCCTCGGCGTCCAGCCGCCGACGCCGTCGTGGGGCCAGATGATCAGCGAGGGACAGGCGTACTACCTCTCGGCGCCGCACCTCGTCATCTACCCCGGCCTCGCCATCATGATCACCGTGCTGGCCTTCAACCTCGTCGGCGACGGGCTGCGGGACGCGTTCGACCCGCACCAGCGGCGCCGCTGAGACACCGTCCACAACAGGAGGCGCCCATGTCGCCACACAAGACCCGTAAGGGCAAGGCCCTCGTCCCGGCGCTGGCCATCGCCCTGCTTCTCGCCCTGGCGCTCGCCGCCTGCGGCGGCTCGTCCGGAGGCGGCTCGTCGGGGAGCCAGAGCCCGTCTTCATCCGACACGCCCGTACAGGGTGGCACGATGTCTCTGTCGTATCTGAGCGAGCCTTCGAGCCTGGACCCGGCCGTCGCGTGGAACGTCATCGACTGGCAGATCGAGCACGCCATCTACCAAGGCATGCTGCAGTACACGCCCAAGCCGGGTGACGCCGGCACAGCGCTCATCCCGTGTCTCGCCACCGAGGTACCATCCGTGGCGAACGGTGGCATCTCCGCCGACGGCACCACCTATACGTTCCATCTACGCAAGGGCGCCAAGTTCCAGCCGCCGGTGAACCGCGAGGTCACCGCCCAGGACTTCAAGTACAGCTTCGAGCGCATGATGAGCTCGCCGCGTGCCCCGGCCACGTCGTTCTACATGGGCGTCGTCGGCGCCGAGGCCTTCATGAACAAGAAGGCTGCGGAGATCAGCGGTTTCAAGGCCGTCGACGACTACACCGTCGAGGTCACCCTCGAATCGCCGGACCTGTCGTTCCTTAACGCCTTCACGATGGAGTTCTGTGACGTCGTCCCCAAGGAGTGGGTGGAGAAGTGGGGCAAGCAGTTCAACCGCAATCCGCTGGGCACCGGCCCCTTCATCTTCGAGAAGTGGTCGCCGGGCCGCGAGATCGTGCTGAACCGCAATCCGTCCTACTGGGAGTCGGGCAAGCCTTACCTCGACAAGATCGACTACCAGCTCTCGTTCTCGCCGCCGACCGCCCTGCTCAAGCTGCAGAGCGGCGAGATCGACGCTCTCGGCGACGGCGTGCCGCCGGCCGACGTGCCGCGCGTGATGGCCGACCCGCAGTGGAAGCCGC
>JAPLCL010000414.1 GCA_026392265.1 Actinomycetota bacterium | reverse complement strand
GCCGGCCTTGTCTCCCGATGAAGAGTCGATGAGGTTGAACATGGTGCGGCGGCGCGTAGCGTCGCCGACGGCATGTTCGTCGAGGTAGACCTCCGGGGCAGACAGCGCCTCGGTCACACGTGCGACATCGGCGGGCGAGATGTCGATGACGAGGTCGATATCGTGGGTCGCGCGCGGCTCGCCTTGGAGACTCGACACCAGCGACCCCGTGAGCATGTACGGGATGCCGGCGCCGTTCAGGGCCTCGACGATGCGTTTCAGGAGGGCCTGTTGTGACATCTCTCCAGCCGCTCCAGATAGATGCGTTGTAGCTCCGCCTCACCAGCCGCGGGAAAGCGGTGCCGCAGACCGGCGCGGAAGAGCTCGCGCGACAGCTCGGTGAGCTCGAAGGTCGGCCGCGGCTTGGGGTCCATAGGGCAAGGATAGCACCGCGGTCAGACGCCCCACGAGACGGCCGCCGCGCGGCGCACGCACTATCGCCGCCGCGCCGGCCGCCACTCGTCAGTCAGCGGCGACCACCGCGTCGAGCCGCGCGACCAGGTCGGCCGGCAGCGCCGGGACCTCGTGAGTCGCCAGAAGCTCGAGTGCCTTACGCCGCGCCTTCTCGGTGACGTCGAGCCCGCCACCCTCGAGCCAACGGTCGTGGCTCGCGCGGTTGAGCAGCTCGGCGCGCCACTGGTTGCCGCGCAGGTGGCGCCTCGTGTGCCGCTGGCCGAGGAAGTCGCCGCCGGGCCCAACGGCCTTGAGCACGTCAACGGCCAGAGTCTCGTCCGAGACCTCGATCTCGGCGAGCAGCTGCCGGTTCCGGGCGATGAACTCCGCCACCAGTACGACCGCGGCGAGCGACCCGGAGAGGCCGAAGTCCATGTAGCCGACGTCGTGGTTGAGGTTGGCTCCCAGCTGCATGGAGAGCTTGGTGATCTCGTCGGCCTCCATGCCGGCCTGGGCGTCGACGACCTGCGCGTCGGTGTGGCCGCTGAACCCCCAGTTGGGGATGTCGAGCCACTTGGCCATCTCGACCTCACAGGCGTAGGCACGGATGAACTCCGGCGAGTTGTACGACGACTGCGACGTCGCCATGTCGAGGGTGTTGGGGCCCTGGCCGATGACGAACGGAGCCCCGGGAGCCCGGAGCTGGTGCATGACGAGCCCGAACAGCGCCTCGGCCAAGCCGAGCGTGATCTGACCGGCCGTGGTGATCGGCGCGGTCCCCCCGGCGACCGGGGACGGGCAATACGTCGACGGGATGCCGCGGTCGGCGCAGTAGAGCAGCTTGTCCACGGTCTCGAAGGGGTGCTTGAGCGGGGTGACCGGCTGGTTGTACATGACGAAGTAGGGCTTGGCGCGGAGCTCGTCGGCGCCTCCGCGTACCTCGCAGCCGAGGCGGTACATCGGGTCGACGGTCTCCACGCCGCCGGCCGTCATCACCAGCGGCTTGGTCGTCGCCGCGATCATGGCGCGAAACTGCCGCGGGTAGGCCTCGTGGGCGTCCATGCCGTCGGGGTAGGCGCCCGACATGACGAAGTCGATGTCGGGCAGGGCGTCGCAGAGACGAGCCGCCTCGCTGACGTCTTCGAATCTGGCGAGGCGGCGCTCGCCGGTCTCCAGATCGTGGAGGTGCATGACGTCCGAGCCGTTGCCGAAGTAGGAGCGCAGGCCGCCGAGGTCCATCGCCGGCTCACCGGCGCGGTCGTAGACGAAGAAGTGTGCAGGCACCGACTCGCGTGACTTCTGGACCAGCGCCGCGGGGACGTGGACGAGACCGTCGTCGTCCTTGGTGCAGCCGCCGTCGAGCATGACGGCCTCACCCTCCTCATGGAGGACGACCATGCCGATGTCGGCGAGGATGCCGAGGGCTGTGTCGTAGACGCGCTGCTTCTGCTCCTCGGTCAGGAAGCTCACCCGGCCGACGCCGATCTGCCTGCTCACGTCTGTCATCGTGTCTCCTGACTCGCGGGGCGCGCGAACGCGCCGATAAGCTCAGTGGTACAGACTGAACAGTATCTCGTCTAGCGAGTCAATGCACGCCTAATTCTTCCTCGGCCTCACGGATTATCGACTTAAGTTTCGCCGCAACCTCTTCCGGCAGCGGCGTGGGCACGTGCGTCTCGAGGATTTTGCGGGCTTCCGCGAGAGCGCGATCGTAGAGGCTCGTCGACCCGGATGCGGCCCAGTCCTCCCGGACCCTCCGGTCGATGAGCGTCGAACGCGACTGCCCGCGCATGCCTTTGTAGGTGTCGTCGTGCGAGAGAAAGTCGCTGAACGGACCCACCTCGGCGATGACGTCCACCGAGAGCGTCTCGTCGGTGACCGCGATCCCCGGCACGCAGAACTTGACCATGCGCGCGAACTCGGCGTCCATGACGAGCTGCGCGTAGTCGATGGTGACGCCCGATTCCA
>JAPLCL010000345.1 GCA_026392265.1 Actinomycetota bacterium | reverse complement strand
TGGCCGCCCTCGTCGCTGACGCGCACGTTCTCCTTGTGGAAGACCGCGCGGGCGACGAGCTGGCCGGGCAGGACCTGCGTGTCGCCGGCGATGACGATGCGCACCTTCTTCATCATCTGTCGGGCGATGAGCTCGATGTGCTTGTCGTTGATCTCGACGCCCTGCGAACGGTAGACCTCCTGCACCTCGTTGACAAGGTAGCGCTCGGTGGCCGTGTTGCCGGCGTGCTTCAGCACGTCCGCCGGGTAGAGTGAGCCCGGAGTGAGCGGGGTGCCCTCGTCGACCCAGTCGCCGTCCTCGACGAGGACGCTGGTGCGGCGCGCGGAGATGATGTACTCCTTGGCCGCGCCCTCCTCGGGCGTGATGGTGAGCTTGCAGCCGCGTTCGGCGTCTTCGATGGCGACGCGGCCCGAGACCTCGGCGATGCGCGCGACACCTTTCGGCTTGCGCGCCTCGAAGAGCTCGACCACGCGCGGCAGGCCGTGCGTGATGTCGGCGCCGGCGACGCCACCGGTGTGGAAGGTGCGCATGGTTAGCTGCGTGCCGGGCTCACCGATGGACTGCGCCGCGACGTGCCCCACGGCGTCGCCGATCTCGGCGGGCACGTTGTTGGCCAGGGCGTAGCCGTAGCACTTCTGGCAGACGCCCGTATCGGCGTCGCACTTGAGCACACTGCGCACCGGCACCATCGGATCGGTCTCTGAGCTGCGCGCGAGCACGTCGAGGATCTGGGTGCGGGCCTCGAGGCCGATGTGAGAGTCGCGGTCGAACACGACCTCGCCGCTCAGCTCTTCGATGATCGGCGCGCCGAGATGACGGCCGAGCAGGTTCTCGTTGGGCTCGTGTGTCCACATGGCCACGAGCTCGGCCGCGGCACGGCCCTTCTTCACCTTGACCTTGGCGTTCGGCAGGCTGGAGTAGACCTCGCGAAGCAGGCCGATCTGGGCCGGGCCGATCTTCTCGCCCTTCTTGAGCACCACGCGGTCGCTGCGCGGTCGCCTGACGTCCTCGGCGAGCTGCGAACCTTCGAGCTGAGGGTTCTCCTCGCGCCGCCGCGACCACGGGGACATCGGCACCCATTCCTGGGTGCCGCAGTCCTCCTCGCTCACGGTGACGTCCTGGCACACGTCCACGAGACGCCTCGTGAGGTAGCCGGAGTCGGCGGTGCGCAGGGCGGTGTCGGCGAGACCCTTGCGGGCGCCGTGAGTGGAGATGAAGAACTCGAGCACCGAGAGACCCTCGATGAAGCTCGACTTCACGGGCTGCTCGACGATCTCGCCCTTCGGGTTGGCCATCTGACCGCGCCAGCCGGCGAGCTGGCGGATCTGCTTGATGTCGCCGCGGGCGCCGGAGGTAGCCATCATGTAGATCGGGTTGAGGTCCTTGAAGTTGGCCTTGGTGGCCGCCGTGATCTGTACGTCGGCCTCGCGCCAGATCTCCTGGACCTTGCCGCGGCGCTCCTCCTCGGAGAGGAAGCCGTTGTTGTACTCGTCGCGGAGCTGCTCGACCATGGCCTCGTGCGTGGCGAGGATCTCGGCCTTCTCCTTCGCCGGGACGACCACGTCGTTCTTGGAGACGGTGACCGCGGCGCGCGTGGCGAAGTGGAAACCGACCTCCTTGAACACGTCGAGGATGCGCGCCACCTTGTTGGCGCCGTAGAGCGCCACGAGCTTATTGATGAAGCTCGCGAGCCCCTTCTTCGTCATCGTGTAGTTGATGTAGGTGTAGTCGCCCTGATACCCGGGGCCGAGGACGTCGTGCAGGCCTTCTTCGACGCGCATGTTGAACAGCCCGCGGCCGACGGTCGTGACGACGCGCTGACCCATGGGCAGGCGCAGGATGATCGGCCGGCGCGTGAACTCGGCGATGCCGGCCTCACGCTTGGTGGGCACCTCGCGCTGGTCGAGGATGCGCTGTTCCCAGGCACGCTGGACCTCGTCGTACCCGCTGTAGGCGACGAGCGTCTCGCCGAAGTGGTCGGGCTGGGCCTCGCTGAGGTCGTCCTCGGCGTGATAGGTGAGGTAGTACATGCCGATGACCATGTCCTGGCTCGGCACGGCGATAGGCTTGCCGTGCGCCGGTGACAGGATGTTGTTGGTGCTCAGCATGAGCACGCGGGCCTCGGCCTGCGCCTCCCAGCTGAGCGGCAGGTGCACGGCCATCTGGTCGCCGTCGAAGTCGGCGTTGAACGCCGCGCAGACGAGCGGGTGGATCTGGATGGCCTTACCCTCGACGAGCAGCGGCTCGAAAGCCTGGATGCCGAGGCGATGCAGCGTCGGCGCGCGGTTGAGCATCACGGGATGCTCGGTGATGACCTCTTCGAGGATGTCCCAGACCTCGGGCACCATCGACTCGACCATCTTCTTGGCGGCCTTGATGTTCTGCACCATCTTGCGGTTGACGAGGCGGCTCATGATGAAGGGCTTGAAGAGCTCGAGCGCCATCATCTTGGGCAGGCCGCACTGGTGCATCTTGAGGTGCGGGCCGGCGACGATGACGGAACGGCCGGAGTAGTCGACGCGCTTGCCGAGCAGGTTCTGGCGGAAGCGGCCCTGCTTGCCCTTGAGCATGTCGCTGAGC
>JAPLCL010000069.1 GCA_026392265.1 Actinomycetota bacterium | reverse complement strand
GGCGGCTTCCGGGTCCGCGCGCGTTTCTGCCGCACGCGCCGCGGGCACGTTCGTCAGCGACCCACGGCAGCGCGTACAGGAGGCACCATGGCCGAAGAGACCTACCCGCAGGAGCTGAAATACTACAAGGAACATGACTGGGTGCGCCTCGAGGGTGAGGACGCCGTGTTCGGCATCACCTGGTTCGCGCAGGACGCGCTCGGCGAGATCGTCTACGCCGAGCTCCCGGCCGTGGGCGACGAGGTCACCGCAGGCAAGCCATATGGCGAGCTGGAGTCGGTCAAGGCCGTCAGCGACATCTTCGCGCCGCTGACCGGCGAAGTGATCGAGGTCAACGAGGCGCTCGAGGACGAGCCTCAGCGCGTCAATGATGATTGCTACGGAGAGGGCTGGGTCCTCCGCATCCGTATGACCGCTCCCGGTCAGATCGGCGATCTCATGGACGCCGACGCTTATAAGGCCTTCCTCGACGAGGCCTGACGTGGGACGCAGCGTCACCGACTACGTCGCGCACAGCGAGCTCGACGTGCGCGCCATGCTCGAAGCCGTTGGGGCGGACAGCATCGACGGCCTTTTTGACGACATCCCCGAGGCCGTCCGCCGGCGGGAGCCGCTGGCGCTGCCCACCGGCCTCAGCGAGGCCGAGGTGCTCGGCGAGATGCGTCGCCTGGCGGCGGCGAACACACCCGCGACGAGCCTCGTCAGCTTCCTCGGCGCCGGGGTCTACGACCACTACGTCCCCGCCGTGGTGGACGCCGTCGTCTCCCGCTCCGAGCTCGCCACCGCCTACACGCCCTACCAGCCGGAGCGCAGCCAGGGCGTTCTGCAGACCATCTTCGAGTTCCAGACGGCGATCTGCGAGCTCACCGGCATGGACGTCAGCAATGCCAGCATGTACGACGCCGGCACGGCGCTGGCGGAGGCTTCACTCCTTGCCGGGCATCAGACCAGGCGCGGGCGCATCGTCGTCTCCGCCGGGGTGCACCCCGAGTACCGGCAGGTCCTGGCCACCGAGACGGCTCACAATGGGCCGCGCCCGCAGGTCGTCGACCTGTCGGTCGGCGCGGCCACCGACCTCGAGGCCGTCAGGGCCGCCGTCGATGCGGACACGGCGGCCGTCGTCGTGCAGCAGCCCAACTTCTTCGGGGCCTTCGAGGACCTCGCCGCCGTGGCCGCGATCGCGCACGCCGCCGGGGCTCTCTTCGTGGTCGTCGCCGACCCGCTCTCGCTCGGCCTGCTCGAGGCCCCCGGCCGCCTCGGCGCCGACATCGTCGTCGGCGAGGCTCAGGCGTTCGGCAACGCCATGGACTTCGGCGGCCCCGGCCTCGGCTACATGGCCGTGACGCGGAAGCTCATGCGTCGCATCCCTGGGCGCCTTGTCGGCGAGACCGTCGACATCGAGGGCAAACGTGGGTTCGTGCTCACCCTCCAGACCCGCGAGCAGCACATCCGTCGCGAGAAGGCGACGAGCAACATCTGCTCCAACCACGCGCTCAACGCGCTGGCGGCGCTCGTGCATCTGTCGTGGCTGGGACGCGAAGGTCTTGCCGAGCTGGGCTTGCTCTGCGCGCGCAAGACCGCCTATCTGCGCCAGGCGCTGCTCGCCGTACCCGGGGTGACGGCCTTCACCGCGGGACCCGTGTTTCGCGAGTTCGCGGTGCAACTGCCGGTGCCGGCCGCGCAGCTCGTCGAGGCGCTCGTGCCGCTGGGCTTTCTTGCCGGCGTACCGGCGGCGCGTTTTGCCGCCCAGTTCGACGGCGCCGGCGACCTGGGCGGCGTGCTGCTGGTCGCCGTCACCGAGAAGCGCACACGTGCGGAGATGGACGCCTTCGTCGCCGCCGTCGCGGCTCACCTGGCGAGCCCGGAGGTGCCTCATGCGTAGCGCGGACCGGCGCACGATCTACGAGAAGTCGTGCTGCGCCCGGCGGGCCTACAGCCTGCCGGCCAGCGACGTGCCCGAGCTCCCTCTGGAGGACCTGGTCCCTGCCGGCCTGCGACGTACCGCTCCCGCGCGTCTGCCGGAGGTCAGTGAGCTCGACCTCCTGCGCCACTTCACGCACCTCTCGACGCTCAACTTCGGCGTCGAGAGCGGCAGCTACCCGCTGGGCTCCTGCACGATGAAGTACAACCCGAAGATCAACGAGGTGGTCAGCCGCCTGGAGGGCTTCGCCGGCTTGCACCCGTACCAGCCAGAGGCGCTCGTCCAGGGCGCCCTCGAGCTGATGTGCGAGCTCGAGCAGTGGCTGGCCGAGATCGCCGGCCTCCACGCCACCACCCTGCAGCCGGCGGCCGGCGCCCACGGCGAGCTCACCGGCCTGCTCGTCATGCGCGCCTATCATCGCGCGCAGGGGCGCGACCCTCAGCGCATCATCATCCCCGACACCGCCCACGGCACGAACCCGGCCAGCGTCATCATGGCGGGGTACGAGCCCGTCGCCGTCACCAGCGACGCGCGCGGCGGCGTCGATCTCGAGGCCCTCAGGGCGCTGCTCGACGACGACCTGGCCGGTCTCATGCTCACGAACCCCAATACACTCGGCGTGTTCGACGAGAACATCACGGAGATCGCCCGGCTCGTGCACGAGGCCGGCGGCCTGCTCTACTACGACGGCGCCAACAGCAACGCCGTGCTCGGCATCAGCCGCCCCGGCGACATGGGCTTCGACGTGGTGCACTTCAACACCCACAAGACGTTCAGTACGCCTCACGGCGGCGGCGGCCCCGGCGCCGGGCCGATCGCGGTGCGCGATACGCTGGCGCCGTTTCTGCCCGTGCCGCGGATCGGCAAGGCGGCAGACGGTCGCTTCTTCTTCGAAGACGACCGACCCCAGTCCATCGGCAGGGTCCGCACGTTCTACGGCAACTTCGGCGTGCTGGTACGCGCCTTCACCTACATTCGGGGTCTCGGCCCCGAGGGCCTGCGGCGCGTGAGCGAGATGGCCGTGCTCAACGCTAACTACGTGATGGAGGGCATCAAGGATCTGTACGACGTGCCTTACGAGCGTCGCTGCATGCACGAGTTCGTGGCCTCGGCCTCGCCGCTCAAGGAGCATGGCGTGCGCGCTCTGGACGTGGCCAAGCGGCTGCTGGACTACGGCGTGCATCCACCCACGACGTACTTCCCGCTGCTCGTCGACGAGGCGCTCATGATCGAACCCACCGAGACGGAGTCGCGCGAGGACCTCGATCGCACGATCGAGGCGCTGCGCGCCGTCGCCGCCGAGGCCGTGAGCGATCCGGAGATGCTGCGCGAGGCGCCGCTCACGATGCCGGTGCGGCGGCTCGACGAAGCCGAAGCCGCCCGTCACCCCGTGCTGCGCCAGAGGTTCGCGGAGGACGGCCGGAGCTGCGCCTGAGGCGCCGGCTGTCCCCAAAGGGCCACTCGTGAGCATCGTCAAGATCCTGCCCGAGCTGCGCGCCGCCGGCGGCGCACAGATGGCGTTGGACACCGGCTTGCTCGAGACGGTGGACGCAGTCATGGCGCGGCGCTATACGTGGGCGCCGCCGGCGCTGTCCCTGGGCAAGTTCCAGAAGTACGAGCCGGTGCCGGGGCTGCCCTTCGACGTGGTGCGGCGGCCCTCCGGCGGCCGCGCGGTGCTTCACGGCGAAGGCTTCGAGTGGTCGTTCGCCGTAGCCTTCCCTGCGGGAGCGCTCGGCGCCGGCACACGCGCCGGCGCCGACGTGACGAAGCCGTACGATGTCGTGTCCGGCGCCTTCGCTGGCGCTCTCGAGGCGCTCGGGGTCACGCTGGACGGCGGGCGCGAGTCCGTCTACCAGCGCTCCGCCTTGTGCTTTGCGAGCGTGTTGCGGCACGACCTGACGGCGCGCGGCGAGAAGCTGGTCGCCGTCGCCCAGGCGCGCCGCGGCGAGAGGGTGCTCGTGCACGGGTCGGTGCTCGAGCGGCGTCCTCCAGACGAGCTGGCGCAGGTCGCAGAGACTCTGCTCGGTGAGCCTTGGCAGGGTGACGGGTTGGCCGGCGCCGGCTACGTGCTGGCGCCGGAGATGATCTGGAAACGCGTGCTGGTGCGGCTCGAAGCCGCTCTTCAGCGGCTCGCGGTTTGACGAGGAGGCAATGATGACGAAGATCCTGGTGCTCGGCGGCGGGCCTGCCGGCTACGTGGCCGCCGGGCGCGCCGCGCAGCTGGGCGCCGAGGTGACGCTCGTCGAGGCCCGCGAGATCGGCGGCACCTGCCTGAACCGCGGCTGCATCCCGACCAAGGCCATGGTCGCCGGCGCCCAGCGGCTGCACGCGGCCCGCGAGGCGGGCGCTTTCGGCGTGCAGACGGGCCCGGTCAGCCTGGACTTCGCCGCCTTCATGGCCCGCAAGGACGCCGTCACGGCGCAGCTTCGTGACGGGGTCGCGCACCTGCTCAAGGCGCGCAAGGTCGAGGTCGTGGCCGGGCGGGCTACGCTCGCCGGCCCCGGCCGCCTGCGCCTCGACGACGGCCGCGAGCTGGCCGGCGACGCGGTGATCCTCGCCAGCGGCTCCGAGCCGGTGCGCATGGGCCTCTTCGACTGGAGCGACCCGCGCCTCATGACCAGCGACGAGCTGCTCGTCATCGACCACGTCCCCGAGAGCCTGCTCATCGTCGGCGGCGGCGTGATCGGCTGCGAGTTCGCCAGCGTCTTCGCCCGTCTGGGCACCGAGGTCACCGTCGTCGAGATGCTCGATCAGCTCCTGCCCGGCGAGGACAAGCGCACCGGGAGGACCTTGCAGCAAGCCTTCAAGAAGAACGGCATCGCCGTGCACGTGAAGACCGCGGTGGAAGCGTCAGTAAGCTCGGCGGCCGGCGTCACCATCAGCCTCGCCGGCGGCCGCGAGCTCACCGCCGCGCGCGTGCTGGTCGCCGTCGGCCGCAGGCCGCTCAGCGCCGGCATGGGCTACGCGGAGGCCGGCGTGGAGATCGACGCGCGCGGCTTTGTGGTCACCGACGAGACCTGCCTCACCACGCTCGGCGGTGTCTTCGCGGCGGGTGACGTGGCCGGCCCGCCGCTCCTCGCCCACTGGGCCTACCACCAGGGCATGATCGCCGCCGAGAACGCCGTCACCGGCGCGGCGCTCGAGTGCGATCGGTCGCTCGTCCCCAGCTGCGTGTTCAGCTCGCCTGAGGTCGCCTCGTGCGGGCTCACCGAGGATGCGGCCGCGGCGGCGGGCGTCGCGCACGAGGTCGCCCAGGTGCGCTTCAACGGCAACTCCAAGGCCGTGATTGAAGGCGAGCCCGACGGCTTCGTACGCGTCGTCTGCGAGCCGGGCGGCGGCCGGGTGCTCGGCGCCAGCCTGATCGGGCCGCATGTCACGGAGCTCGTGCACGAGCTCGCTCTGGCGGTGCACGCCGGCCTTACGCTGGCCGACGTGGCCGTGACCATCCACGCGCATCCCACGCTGGCTGAAGCAGTCGGGGAGGCGGCGCTGGGCGGTATGGGCCGCGGCGTACACAGCCTGTGACTGGCAGGCTGGCGAGCCGATGAGCGACGCACCAGCTCGACGGCGCAAGCCCGCATGGCTCAAGGTCAAGGCGCCGGAGCCGCGGCGGTATCGTGCTACCGGCGCCCTGCTCGACGAGCTCGAGCTGCACACCGTCTGCCGCGAGGCGCGCTGCCCCAACAAGAGCGAGTGCTACTCCTCCGGCACGGCGACGTTCCTGATCCTCGGCAACACGTGTACGCGCGGCTGCCGCTTCTGCTCGATCGCCGGCGCGGGTCCGACGCCGGCAGTCGACGCCGACGAACCGCGGCGCGTTGCCGAAGCGGCCGGGCGCCTCGGCCTGCGCCACGTCGTCATCACGAGCGTGACCCGCGACGACCTGGCTGACAGCGGGGCGAGCGCCTTCGCCGCCGTCGTCGAGGCCGTGCGCGCCGAGCTGCCGGCGGCCACCGTCGAGGTGCTGATCCCCGACCTGGGCGGCGACGAGGCCGCACTTGCCGCCGTTCTCGCCGCCCGTCCCGATGTACTCAACCACAACCTCGAGACAGTGCCGCGCCTGTACGCCGAGGTGCGACCGCAGGCCGACTACGAGCGCTCGCTGCAGCTCTTGCGGCGGGCGGCATCCTGGGCGCACGCCGCGACCTCCGCCGCGAGCGAAGGCGTGCGCGGCGGGGCGGGCGCGCCGGCGCCGGGGAGAGCTGCCCTCGCGAGGCCGCTGGTCAAGAGCGGTCTCATGGTGGGGCTCGGAGAACGCACGGCGGAGGTCGAAGCGGTCCTCGGCGATTGCGCCGCCGCCGGCGTCGACGCGGTGACCATCGGCCAGTACCTGCAGCCCGACGCTGATCGTCTGCCCGTGGCGCGCTACGTCGCACCGCAGGAGTTCGCGGCGTACGAAAAACGCGGCGCCGCTCTCGGCCTGCAGGTCGCCGCGGCGCCGTTCGTGCGCTCGTCGTACCGCGCCGGCGAGCTGCTGGAGCGGCCGGCCGGCGGCAGGTCATGCGCGTGACGCCCTCGGCTCTCTCCCTCCCGTTGCCCACCCCGGAGCTGGTCATGTTCGACCTGGACTACACGCTGCTGCGCCCGAGCGATCAGTTCGAGGCGCCGGGGTACGTGCGCGCCGGCGCGCGCTTCGGGCTCGAGCTCGACGCGGGGCGCTGGCCGCGGGCGGAGCGCGCCGCCTACGCCGCCGCCAAAGAGCGGCGGCTCCGCATCGGCGAAGCCCACGACGACGGGCTGCTGGCGGTCATCGCCCACGCGATCATCGAGGGGCTGGGCGGTGGTCCGCCTCACGCGGTCGAAGAGACGGCCGCGGCGATCGCCGCGGCCTGGTCGAGAGCCGAGAACTTCGGGCTCTACGACGACGTCATGCCGTGCCTGCGCGCGCTGCGAGATGCAGGAGTGCGCGCTGCGCTGGTCTCCAACGCACTCGGTCACAGTCTTGAGGAGGTCGTCGCGCACTTCGCCCTCGACGACTTCATCTGCGCCAGTGTCTCCAGCGCCGATGTCGGTGTGGTGAAGCCGGCGGCCGCGATGTTCGAGACCATGCTCGAACGGTTGGACGTTGCCCCGCAGGCCGCTGTGATGGTCGGCGACAGCGCCGAGGACGACGTGAGCGGCGCTCTGGCGTGTGGCTGCGGCGCGATCCTGCTCGACCGCGGCGGTCGAGCCGTCGGCGCGCCGCTGCCGCGCATCGAGTCGCTGACGGAGCTGCCGGCAGCGCTCAGTCTGTGAGCTTGGCGAGCGTGAGGCCGCCCGGCCGCGGCAGCTTGATCGGCGCCTGACCGGGGGCCGGGTCCGTCAAGGCGCCCTCGGCGGTGAAGAGGATCGTCCCGCCGCCGCCGGCGAGCCAGAGGCGATCGGGGCCGCCGGAGGCGAGCGCGTAGGCGCCGGTGGCTGTGACCGGCAGAACGGGCTGCCAGCTGGCCCCGCCGTCGGCCGTCCGCAGGAGTACGCCGCGGGCGCCGGCCGCCCAGCCGTGCAGGGCGTCGACGAAGGTGACCGCCTGCAGTGCCTCTGAGGACGCGGCCACGCGCTGCCAGGTGGCTCCGCCATCCGTGGTGCGCAGCACGACGCCGGTGAGCCAGTCGCCGTCCGGGCCGTAGTCGCCGCCGACGGCGCACCCCTCGAGGGGGGAGCTGAAGGCCACGTCACGCAGCTGGCCCCACACGTCCGTCTCTGCGATACGCCAGTTCATCCCGCCGTTGGACGTGCTGGCCACCAGGCCGCGGCCCTGGCCCCAGGGATCGCCGCCCACGGCCACGGCACGGTCGCCGTCCAAGGTCTGGACGGCGCGCAAGTCCAGGTCGCCGCCGAGGCCGACGTCGCGGCGTTGCCAGCTCCCCCCACCATCGGGCGTGCTCAGCGCGGCCCCGCCACCGCCGACCGCCAATCCCCATCCACCCGCCTCGAGATCGACACCGAGGAGGTCCTCGGACGTCGGCGCAGAGACGTTGTTCCACGTCACACCATCGTCCGCCGTATGGATGATCAGACCTTGGGGTCCGACGGCGCATCCGCGCCCATCGGCCGCGAACGACACGGCGTCGAGGCGCGTGGCGGCCGGTGTTTGCACCTGCCGCCACACGACGCCGTCATCAGCCGTCATCACGAGGCCCCCATCGCCGACCGCCCAGGCTTGCGTGGGTCCGCGCAGCGCGAGGCCTCGCACGCGTTGCGCCGGGCCGCTGCCGACCCGCGTCCAAGACGCGCCGCCGTCGGCGGTGCGGATGACGCAGCCGTTGGTGCCGACGGCCAGTCCCGCCGCGGCGCCGGCGAAATCGACGCCGAACAGTGAGACGCCGGCGACAGGACGGCTCGGGAGCCAGGTGCGGCCCATATCGCTGCTGAGAAGCACGGAGCCCGCCTCACCCGTCGCGATCAGGGTCTTCTCATCCACACGCGCGAGGCCGTAGAGGGTGTCGAAGGTCGCGGTCGTCGTGCGCTTCCAGGTGTCTCCGCTATCGGTGCTCCGCCAGATGCTGCCGCGCGAGGCCGACACGACCACGGTGCGCTTGCCGAGCATGAGGACATCGTGCAGGACGCCAAATACGCCGGCGCCCCGCAGCTCCCACGTGGCCCCTCGATTGCCGGTGAACCGCAGCGTGCCCAGATCGCCGACCGCCCAGCCGCGCCCACGGTCGTCAAAGGTGACTGCGTACAGATTGTGGGGCGTGTGGCTGGAGACGCGCGTCCACGTCATCCCGCCGTTGCTTGAACGGAGGATGAGGCCGTGTTCGCCTACGGCCACGGCCTCACCTGGGCTCGGCGTGTCGACGCCCATGATGGCCTGGGTGGTGTAGGTGACCTGTCGCTGCCACGTGAAGCCACCGTCGTAGGTGGTGAGGACCACGCCGCCGGCGCCGACCGCGAAGCCTTGGCCGGTCGGCGCTATACGCACCGAGAACAGTGTCTCGCCGACGCCGCTGGGCGTCGTCGTCCAGGTAGAGCCGCCGTCTGCCGTGAGGAGGATGGTGCCGGCATCGCCGACGGCCACGGCACGCAGAGCGTCGACCACATCGACGGCGCCCAGCGAGTTGCCTTGCGGCAGGGGGTTCTGCCACTGCCAGCGGGGTTCGGCGGCGAGCCCGGGGGCGGCGACGGCAGCGAGGACCGTGAGCAGGAGCAGAAGTGCGCCGCCGCTCGAGAGCGCGAGCCGGCGCATCACTCAGGCGCTCCCGGCGTGAGATCGGCGGTGGTAGCGAAGCGCCAGTTGTCGCCGCCGTCCACCGAGACCAGCACCATGCGACGCAGGTACAGCGGCGGCTGTGGCCCCTCGCGCCCCGTCTGTCGCCAGCGCTCCATGGCCGCTTTGCGGGTGGATCCTTCGGAGCCGGCCATGCAGCTGGCGGAGAGGTACAGGCGCCCGCGGTGATCGAGGCTGAGCGCCTGAGCGTAGATGCTGTACTCCCTGTACGGTGGAATGACGAGGGGCCGCGGCGCGGTCCAGCCGGTCTCCGGGTCGTGTCGCTGGTACGACAGGGCGCCGAACAGGGCGCCGTTGAACCAGGTGTCGGTGTTGTGGCGCCACTGGCGGTAGGCGATGTGGAGCCTGTCCTGCTGATCGCAGATGAAGGCCAGATACGTCATGCATCCTTCCTGCAGTGCCCCGGGCTGCTCCGCGTAGCCCGTCGTCCCGACCGGCTCGATCTGCGACCAGCCTTCGTCGGCTGCGTACGGCACCAGCGACTGCCTGTACTGGAACGGGTGACCGTGGGCGCCGGCGATCACGTGCAGGTAGCCCTTCGAATCGAGGACGATCCCCGGCTGCGCGTGGCCGTCGTTGCCGAGCAGCGAACGCGCGAGCAGTATGCGGCGCCCGAGCACCATCGTCCGCCGGTCGTAGGTCGCCACATAGACGGGCGAGCCGCGGCCGGGACGCGGCGTACTTTCCAGCCACACGATCCAGCTGAGATGGCCGTGCGAGACCACGGCGCTCGCCGTCGTGGCTCCGTCGCCCTGGCCGAGAGAGCGCGTGCTGATCTGCGTCAGAGCCGGGACTGCGATGCCGTCGCCGGCGAAGTATGGCTGGCTCAGAGACAGCGTCCGCTGCAGCTTGCCCGTGTCGGGGTTGACCACCGGCTCGGCCCGGGTGACGAGGAGGAGAGGCGGCCCCTCGATGACGTTGTGCCCCACCCAGGTCTCGCCGGCGATGCTCCCGGCGGGCAGCTCGACGACCCGCCAGGTCACGCAACCGTCGGTCGACCACAGCATCACGTTGCGCAGCTCGTCGCTTTCGAGTCGTACCGTGACCAAGGTATAGGCGCGGTCCTGGGTGTCGAAGACGATCTGCGCGTTGGGGCCGCCGCCGGCGCCTTGGGTGTCGGCGAAGTCCGGGTAGGCGGCGCGCAGGGCGCGCAGCATGTCGAGGCGCCTCCAGACGCCGTCGCGCAGCGTCTGCACGAACCCGGTGTAGTCGGGGTCGCCGGAGCGGCTGCGGATGTACGGCCGGTCGGCGCTGTCGAAGGTGGGGAGGTTGCGCGTGAACGGCGGCGCGTAGCCGAACTGGGAGAAGAGGCCGCCGTCCGGCTGGATGGCGAGGGGCGGAGGCGTGGGCGTAGGCGTCGGGGTGGGGGAGGGCGTGGGCGACGGAGTGGGTTCGGAGGCAGAAGAGCCGTCGGGAGCGGCGCCTCCGCGGACGGCGATGCCCGCGGCGGTCCCGGCGAGCGTCGCCAGCAGGACGACGGCCAGAGCCGTGGGCAGAGCGACGGCGAAGATACGGCCGGCGCGGCGGGCCGGCGGGCCGGTGGGGACGGTCTCCTTCATGCCCTTAAGGATACACGCCGCCGGCGGACGGCGATGCCGGCGCGGCGGGCGAGGCCCTCCGCGCCGGCGTCCGCGAGCGTCAGGCCAAGGTGGCTGTGACGCTGAGCGCGACGTTGCCCTTGAGAGCGCCGGAGATGGGGCAGCCTTCCTTGGCCGCCTCCGCAGCCTCCTTGAAGCCGGCGGCATCGAGGCCTGGGACGGTGCCCTTCACGGTGAGCGCGGAGCTGGCCACCTTGAAGCCACCTTCGACCTGGGCGAATGTCACGATAGCGCTCGCCTCGAGCTTCTGGGGCGGTGTACCGGCCTCTCCCAGGATGCCCGAGAGCGCCATGCAGTAGCAGCTCGCGTGCGCCGCGGCGACGAGCTCCTCGGGGCTCGTCTTGCCCTCGGATCGTGCGGTGCGCGAGGCCCAGGTGACGGGCAAGGGGCCGGCGGCGCCGCTGCTTGTGAGCGTTACGGTACCCCCACCTTGGGCGAGCGAGCCTTCCCAGACAGCTTCGGCGGTGCGTTGGGCATCTGCCATGACGGTTCCTCCTCGGGTGAGCTGCCGGGCGCTGCTGCGCCAGCCCGGCCGCGATCCTCTGCATCTCCGGTGAGATGCCCCGAGGAGCGCGGGCGCCAAACGCCGGCCGCCTCAGCGGTCGCCGAGGCAGTACAGGTAGCCGTCGCGGGAGCCGATGAACACGCGGCCCTTCCACATCACAGGCGTACTTTCGAAGCCGCCGCCGCCCGAGAAGGAATCCGTCTCCTTCACCTTCACCGTGAACCAGCCGCCGTCGGGACTCTTGAGGGCCCCGGGGTCGCCCTTCTTCGCGGTGTGCCACTTCACGCCGTACAGGTGCACCTTGGCGTCGTAGGCGGCGGCCACGATGGTGTCGTCGACCATGATCGGTGTGGAGATCCCGCCGCCGACGTAGAACTTGGCGATGAGCTTCGGCGCGCGATATGGGCCGTCGAGATTCGGGCCGGGCACCGTGCCCTCGGCCGGAGCGTCCTGGGCCACCACGTAGAGATTCCCGTCGATGGCGATGAACGCCGCGAGCCGGGGGCGGCGGCCCCACGGGTCGTAGGTGTCGTTGACGGCCACCGACCCGATCACGCCGCCCTGCCAGTCTTCCAGCGTACGGTCGCCGGTGGGGAAGAACCAGTCGACGGCCTCGTCGCCGGTGTTCTTCGGGTCGAGCATCAGGACGCCGCCGTGGCCACTGATGTACTGCTTCTCCACGGCCACGAGGAGCTTGCCCGAGCTGGTCGGGACCGGCGTGCCGTCGAGATCGGAGCCGGTGCGGTAGTCCCACACGACCTTGAGGTCGCTCTTGCGCATACCGTACACGTGACCCGACCCGGAGCTGATGTAGACGGTGTCGCCGAGCAGCGACGGCGACGCCTCAAGCACCAGGTTGCCGCCGTGGGCGGCGGCGTCGCCGGGGTCGCCGAGCAGCAGCCGCTGGGCGATGATCGCCGGCTGGCGGTACGAGCCGGACGACGTCGTCGCGAAGGGGTCGAGCTTGTAGAACCAGCCGCTCTCGACTCCCGCAAACAGATGGCCGTTCAGGAAGAAGCCGCTGCCGTCCACGTCGCGGCTGTAGCTCGCCGTGAGCGGCACCGGCAGCCGCCATACCTCGGTGCCGGTGCTGAACGATACGGCGCGGTACGGCGCGAGACTTGGGTCGGTGTAGTCGGAGGGGAACCCTCGGCGTGAGCCTGCGAGGACCAGGTACCGGTCGGCGGCGTCGGCGGGGTGTGGGTCCTCGATCACCGTGGGGCTGCTCTTGATGATGTCGTCGAAGGGGTACTCCCACACGACGCGCCCGGTCTTCAGTTCGATCTTGTGCAGGTTGTGGTCGAAGCCGCCGACGGCGAGGAAAAGCGTGCCCTTGTCGCGCAGGATCGCGGGCTGCCCCGTCCAGCCGGTGCCCGACCACGTCGCCGGCTTCACAGGCTTGTTGGGCTTGTCGCCCTTCTTGCGCACCCCCGAGGTCAGGCCGCTGCCGATCGAGGTGCGCCAGATGAGGTCGAGGTGCATCGGCGGCGGCCCCAGGCCGTACAGCCTCCGCGTCTCGTCGCCGAGGAAGGTGGAGACCTTGACGCCATCGCCGGAGGAGATGATGGGCGGTGGTGGGTCGACGTGTACGGCCCGTGACGCACTGACGATGGTCACGCGGATGGCCGCTGCCGATGCGGGACCGGCGGAGCCGTCGTCGGCCGGGCCGCCTGCGGTCGCCGGCCCAGACTCGACCCACGTCCGCCAGGCCGCCTGCGCCCAGCCGGTGCCGACGAACACCCCGGCTGCAGCGACAACGACGATGAGGGCGACGATCGTCGTGGACCGGCGCCGTGTGCGACGCCGGCGCAGCTCGAGAAGCCCCCCACTTTCGTACGTGCGGTACGTTGACCCCTTGGTTGGACGTCGCGCGCTCACGGTGTGCGGAGCGTATCACCGGGGCGGGGCGGCGCGCGCAGGGCGGGGCCGTCTGCGCCCCCTCGCTTGCCCGGCGGGCGCGGGAAATCGAAGCGCCGACGCCTGTTGCTGGTGCCTTGTGGGTAGTACAGTAGAACTAGGGTCGCGCCGAGGGGGCCGGCTCGGGAGCCACTTGTGTGGACCTCCGGCGCAGGCACGACCTCCCACACTCTGAGGAGGAATCATGGGGAAACGAATAGCGTTCGTTCTGGTCTTCATGGCGGCGGCTCTGCTTCTTGTGGTGCCCGTTGCCATGGCGTTCAGCATCAGCGTCACGAGTGTCGACCCGCCGAGTGCACGGGCAAACACGACCGTACATTGTACGATTCATGGCTCCTTCGGCACGGGGCTCACTGACGGTACTCCGCAGTTCGAACTGGTCCAAGGGTTGACCACGATCGCGGGCTCGACAGGGACATTCGACGGCACCTCGGCTTCTGTCGTCTTCACGCTGCCGGGCGACTCGCTCTCGGGCTCCTGCACGGTGCACGCCAGCCAGTGGCATGCCCCGTTCTCCTACGCGGCATCCCTCGCCGACGGCTTCCTGGTGCTGACTCCGGCTCCGGTAGTCAGCACCACCAACCCGACGAGTGCCGCTACGGGAAGCGGAGATCTGACCCTCACGGTCTACGGCCACTACTTCCGCTCGAGTTCTCTCGTGCTGCCGCCGTACTTCGGGTCGACAGTCCAATGGAACGGCGTGGACCTGCTCACGACGTACAACTCGGACACGGTACTGACGGCGACGATCCCCGCCGCTCAGCTGGTCACACCCGGGACTGCGTCGGTCACCGTTAGCAACTACACGGACGGCACGCTCAGCAACGGCGTTTGGTTCACCATCACAGCTCCGACGCCGACGATCACCGCCCTCGACCCAACGTCAGCGGTGGTCGGCGGTCCTGCGTTCAATCTGGTCGTCACGGGGGCCAACTTCGTCACCGGTGCGACCGGCGCCGTCGTCCGCTGGAACGGCGCCGACCTGGTCACGACCCGCGACTCCGCGACTCACCTCACAGCCGCGGTGCCGGCTCCGCTGATCGCTGCGCTCGGCAGTGCGAGCATTACTGTGCGCAACGGCACGGCTCCCGCCGCACCGCTCTCCAACGCGCTGCCGTTCACCGTCGGCAACGCGGTGCCGGCCCTCACCACCATCACTCCCACCCAGGTCTGGGCGGGCTACGTCAAGAACGACGTCGTGCTCACCGTCAACGGCAGCAATTTCGTGACCGGCGCCCACATCTTCCTCAGCGGTGGCGAGAAGACGGGGACGACGTTCGTCAGCGCGACGCAGCTCACCGTGCCGCTGATGGCCGCCGACATCGCCACGCCCGGCTCGCTCACGGTCAGCGTCAAGAATCCGCCCTTCCCGCCGGGCACGTCGAGCCTTGGAGCGCTGCCTCTGGTCGTCGCCGCGGAGACCACCAATCCCACGGTGACCATCGCCGGCGCCGACAGCGCCTGGCACAACGCCCCGGTGGCGCTTACCTTCAGCGCCACCGACAGCCAGTCCGGCGTGCAGAAGGTGCAGTACCAGTCGCCGCCGACGGTGGCTGCGTGGACTGACGGCGCTGCCTACACGGTGCCGGTCACTTCCCAGGGAGCGATCACCGTCAACGCTCAGGCGCTCGACTGGTGCAACAGGGTCGGTAGCGCCAGCGCGACGGTGTACATCGACATCACGAAGCCCGAGACCACGGCGCTCGGCAACGTGAGCGTGAAGAAGGGCAAGACCGCCAAGCTGAAGTACAAGATCGCAGAGCCGGCGGACCTCAGCCCGACGGCGAACGTGGTCATCAAGATCAAGCGGAGTAACGGCACCACCGCGAAGACCATCACGATCGACAGCGCTCCGATGAACGTGGAGCGGATCTACAGCTTCAGGTGCAACCTGGCCAAGGGCTCGTACAAGTGGTACGTGTACGCCACCGACTTGGCCGGTAACACGCAGGACAACGTCGCCAAGGCGTCGCTCAAGGTGAAGTGAGGCGGACGCCGGTCCTGGGGGACCGGCGGACCGCTGATGACGGCGGCGGGCGGCGGCCGAAGGGCCTCCGCCCGCCGCCGTGCGTCTGGGCCCCGAGGCGCGCCGCGTGCGGCCGTGCTCGTGCGGTAAGCTTGGCGCATGACCGACAAGATCCGCCTCACGCAGTTCGCAGCCAAGAGCGGTTGAGCGGCCAAGCTGGGTCCGTGCGACCTGCAGGCCGTGCTTGACGCTCTTCCGCGCAGCTCCCCGGAGTTCGCGCGGCTGCTTGAGACGCACGACGACGCCGCCGTCACGCGTCTCTCGGACGACCTCTGCCTGGTGCAGACGGTCGACTTCTTCACGCCCATCGTCGACTCGCCCTACTGGTTCGGGCAGCTCGCCGCGGCCAACGCGCTCAGCGACGTGTACGCCATGGGCGCCAGACCCCTGACCGCCATGAACCTCGTGGCGTGGCCGGCCGATCTGGGCATGACGCACCTCTCGGAGATCCTTCAGGGCGGCGCCGAGAAGGTGCTGGAGGCCGGCGCGGAGCTGGCCGGCGGGCACTCCATCGACGACAAAGAGCCCAAGTACGGGCTGGCCGTCACCGGCGTGGCCCGCCCCGACGAGATCGTCTACAACGCCGGCGCGCGGCCCGGCGACAAGCTGGTGCTCACCAAGCGCCTCGGCATCGGCGTGCTGGCCAGCGCCCTCAAGCAGGGGCTGCTGAGCGAAGACGATATGATGCCGGCCATCCAGGAGGCCGCCGCTCTCAATGCGGCGGCGGCGGCCGCCATGTCGGCGGTGGGCGTGCACGCCTGCACCGACGTGAGCGGCTTCGGCCTGCTCGGGCACCTCGGCGAGATGCTTCAGGCGAGCGCCGCCGGTGCCGTCGTGCGCGTCGCGGACGTGCCTCTGCACGACGACGTCCTCGAGCTGCTCGCGCAGGCGGTGTATGCAGGCGGCCTGCGCAACAACCGCGACTTCCTGCTGCCGCGCCTGAGCGGCGCCGGCGGCGGCGCGGACGAGATCGACCAGCAGGACCCCCGCGTGCTGGCGCTGTTCGACCCGCAGACGTCCGGCGGCCTGCTCATCTCCGTGGCCGCCGACACGCACGCGGCGCTCCTCTCCGGACTCCGGGAGCGCGGCGTGTCCGGCTGGACGGTCGGCGAGGTCACCGCCGCGTTGCCCGGTACCGTCGTGCTCGAAGGCTGAGCCGCGGTGCTTTCCGCACACCGGCCCGGCGCCGTCGCGTGAGCCCCGAGCGCAAGCCCGGCGACCCCGGCTGGAAGCCCAGCGAAGAGGACATCCTGGCGGCGCAGGCTCCGCGCCCGCAGTTCGCTCTGCGCGTCTTTTCGGTGCTCCCGTTCATCTTGTTCGGCGCCTTCTCAGTGATCGCGTTCGTCTCTTGGATCGCCGTCGTCATCTTCGGCGTCGGCACCGATCGGGGGGCCGTCTGGCAGTGGGCCGCCGGGCGCAGCGCGGGGGAGGTCGTGTCGCAGCTGGTCTTGGCCATCATGATCGGGCTGATCCCCGTGGGCGTGGCGGTCCTCTCCATCTGGGCGACCCTGCGCGGCTTCAGCGACAGCCCGGCGCTCTACTTCTGGCTGTTCACCGAGATCGTCTTCGCCGTCGCCACGCTCGCCCTGGTGCTGGGGCGCGTGCAGTGGCCGGAGTTCATGGCGAGCATCGCCCTGAAGGGCACGGAGTGGTGGTTCGCCTTTGTCGTCGTGGCGTATTCGATGACGATGGCGCACTTGCGCGTGCGACGCGATCGGAGCAGGCTCGCGGTGGAGGACGACGATGGCTGATAGAAGCAAGAAGGCGGGCGCAGAGGGACGAGCGCAGCTGCGCTCCCTGGCCGCCGTCGACGAAGTGTTGCGCGAGCCGGCGGCGCTCGAGTTGCTGGAGCGCTATCCGCGCGCCCTGGTCGTGGACGCCGTGCGCGCGGTCATCGAGCGGCTGAGAGCCGAGATCCTGACGGCGGGGGCGGCCGGCCAGGCGTCCGCCGCCCAGGCGGCGGACCTCACGCCGGCCGCCCTCGTCCCCTGGGCGGCGCGGCTGCTCGAGGCGGCGGTGACGCCGTCCCTGCGCCGCGTCATCAACGCGACCGGCGTGGTCGTGCACACGAATCTGGGCCGCGCGCTGCTGCCCCAGGAGGCGGTCGACGCGGTCGTCACCGCCGCCTCCGGCTATACCGACCTTGAGTACAGCCTGGCGCGCGGCGAGCGCGCCTCGCGCCAGGATCACATCCACGACGCGCTCTGCACCGTCACGGGCGCCGAGGACGCGCTGGCCGTCAACAACAACGCCGCGGCGGTGCTGCTCGCCCTGGCCGCCACGGCCCGTGGCGGCGAGGTGCTCGTCGCCCGTGGCCAGCTCGTGGAGATCGGCGACGGCTTTCGCATCCCCGACATCCTGCGTGAGAGCGGGGCCGAGCTGGTCGAGGTCGGCACCACCAATCGCACCTATCTCAAGGACTTCGAGAATGCCTGGACGGAGCGCACGCGCGCCGTCATGCGCGTGCACACCAGCAACTACCGCATCGTCGGCTTCACCGCGGAGCCGGCGCTCGAGGAGCTCGCCGGCCTGGCCCACGGGCACGACGCCGTACTCGTCGATGACCTCGGCAGCGGCGCTTTGGCCGGGCTGCCGCTGTTCGGCGAGGAGCCGGCGCTGAAAGACAGCATCGCCGCTGGGGCAGACATCGTGACCTTCAGCGGCGACAAGCTTCTCGGCGGCCCGCAGGCCGGCGTAGCCGTGGGCCGGGCCGCCGCCATTGCGGCGATGCGCCGTCACCCGCTGGCGCGAGCCCTGCGCATCGACAAGCTCGATCTGGCCGCGCTCGATGCGGTGCTGCGGCTCTATCTCGATCCGGCGCGCGCGCTTGAGCGCGTGCCGACGCTCGCTGCTCTGGCCGCGCCGCTCGCCGAGGTGCGCGCCCGCGCGGAGCGCTTGCGCGATCTCCTCACGGGCTCGGCCCCGGGCGCGGCGGCGGCGCTGCCACGCGAGCGCGTCGCCCTGCTCGACACGGTCGCGCGCGCCGGCGCCGGGGCCCTGCCCGTCACCGAGGTGCCCAGCGTGGCGGTGGCCGTGGGCGTGGACGGCGACGCGGACGGGCTGGCCGCCGCGCTGCGGCTCGGCGTACCCGCCGTCGTGTGCCGCCTGCACGACGGCCGCCTGCTCTTCGACCTGCGCGCCGTGCGCGACGCCGAGCTGGAAGACCTGGCCGGCGCTGTGCTGGCGGCGCTCGCCTGACGGGCGTCTCGTGCCAGGCGCCCCCGACACGAGCGGCTTGCCCCGGGATGCCGCCGTCCCGCTGACCCTCGGCACCGCCGGTCACATCGACCATGGCAAGACCGCACTGGTCACGCTCCTCACCGGCAAGAACACCGACCGCCTGCGCGAGGAGCAGGAGCGCGGCATCTCCATAGAGCTCGGCTACGCCGAGCTGGAGTTGCCGGGGGGCGGCCGCCTGAGCGTCGTCGACGTCCCCGGCCACGAACGCTTCGTGCGCACCATGGTGGCCGGGGCCACCGGTATCGACCTTTTCCTGCTGGTCATCGCCGCCGACGACGGCGTGATGCCGCAGACCGTGGAGCATGTGGCGATCATCGAACTGCTCGGCGTGAGGCACGGCGTGGTGGCGCTCACCAAAGCCGACCTTGTGGACGACGAGCTGTTGAACATGGCGGAGGAGGACGTGCGCGAGTTCCTCGCGCAGACGCCTTACTCCGGCTGCGAGGTCGTCACCGTGAGCGCCCGTGACGGGCGCGGCATGGCCGGGCTTCTCGCCGCGCTCGAGCGTGCCGCGGCGCACGTCACGGCGCACCGGCGCGGCGGCTCAGCGCGCCTGCCGGTCGACAGAGTGTTTCCCCTCAAGGGCATCGGCACGGTGGTCACGGGCACGCTGTGGCGTGGCGAGATCCGTGCCGGCGACGCGCTGGTGGTGGAGCCCGGTGGCGCTCGCACCGTCGTGCGCAGCGTACAGGTGCACGATCACGAGGCCGAGGTCGTGCGCGCCGGCAGCCGCGTGGGCGTCAACCTGCGCGGCCTCGACCGCGATGCCGTGGCGCGCGGCAGCTGGCTGGTCGCGCAGGACGCGGCCGGCCGCGCGCGCAGGCGTTTCGACGCCTGGGTGCAGGTGGCGCCCGGCGGCAGGCCGCTGCGCTTCGGGGACCAGGTGCGCCTGCATCACGGCACGGCGCAGTATCTCGCGCGCGTGGCTCCGCTGGAGGGGCGCGAGATCGCCGCCGGGGCGCAGGCGGCGGCGATCGTGCGGCTCGACGGTGATGCCGCAGTCGAGCCGCACGACCGCTTCATCCTGCGTGCTCTCTCGCCGGTGGCCACGGTCGGCGGCGGCGAGGTGCTCGTCAGGGGCACGCGTCGCTGGCACGACCGCGGGCGGCACGCCGCCTTTCTGGCCGCGCTTCGCGCCCTCGATCTGCGCGCCGCGGCGCGCGCTCTGGCAGAGGACAGCGGCCAGGGCGGGGCGGTCGCGGCGGATCTGGCCGCGGCGGGGTTCGGCGCCGGCGAGGCCGGCGCCGCTCTGGCGGCGGCCGAGCAGGCCGGGGAGCTCGAGGCCTTGCGGCCGCCGGCCCCGGCCTCCGGAGCTCACGTCGCTGCCGCCCGCTGGTTCGGCGTCGGCACGATGGCCGCGCTGCGCGCGGCCCTTCTGGCCGGCGCCTCCAAACGCGCCGGCGCGCGCCCCGAACGCCCGTTCTCGAGCGCCGCCGAGCTCGCGGCGCTCACGCCCGCGCTGCCCGTGGAGGACGTGGACGTGCTGCTCCAGGGTCTCGTCGCCGAGGCCCTGCTGGTCGCCGGCGAAGGCGGCTATGCCCCTGCCGGCGCCGGTGTGCTCGGGGCTGCTCAAGAGGCGCTGGCCGGCGAGCTGCTCGCACGTCTGGGCGCCGAGTCCTTCGCGCCGCCGACGCTGGCCAGTCTTGCGGAAGTCCTTCGCCGTTCGCCGCGCGATCTCAGCAAGGTGCTCGATGTGCTCGCGCGCCGTGGCGACGTCGTGCGCGTGGACAAGGACCTGTGGTTCGACGCCGCCACCATCGACGCTGCCAGAGCGCAGCTTCTGGCGATGCTCAGCGCCGACGGCCGGGTGACCTTGGCCGGCTTCCGCGACCGCTTGAACTGTGGACGCCGCAACGCGCAGGCTCTCCTCGAGCTCTTCGACCGGGAGGGCCTGACCCTGCGGCGCGGCGACGAACGTATCCCGCGCCGCCGCCGCTCGTAGAGCCTCAGCCCTCGGCGAACGTCGCCACCTGATCGCGGCCGCGGCGCTTGGCCAGATACATCGCCCAGTCGGCCTTGTCGAGGAGCTCTTCGCGGCGCTCGGCGTCCTCAGGGTAGCCGGCGATGCCGATGCTCACGGTGAGCGGCGTGCCGTGGGCGGTGAAGCCGGCCGCGCGGATGCGCTCGCGGATGCGCTCCGCCACTGCGAGCGCGGCCTCGCGGCCGGTCTCTACGAGCAGCACGACAAACTCCTCGCCGCCGTAGCGCGCGGCGATGTCGACGTTACGCACCGACTGTTCGATGAGATGTGAGACCTCACGCAGCACGGCGTCACCGGCACTGTGCCCGTTGGCGTCGTTGTAGCCCTTGAAATGGTCGAGATCACAGAACAGCGCGGTCAGCGGGCGCCCCAGCTCGCGGGCGCGATGGAGTTCTTCGCTCAGACGCTCGTGCAGGTAGCGGTGGTTGTAGAGGCCGGTAAGGCCGTCGGTGATCGCGTCGATCTCGGCGCGGCCGAGGCGTACCGCGGCCGTCTGCAGCATCGCGGCAAAGGTCTGGCGGTCGCCGCCGCGGAGCGCCTCGCTCTCCGCCCGGCTCAGGGCCGGCAGATCCGCTGCCACCGCGGCGACGATGCGGCCCGCGGCGTCGCGAATTGGGGCGAGGCCGGTCACCCAGACGCCGAACTCGTCGGCAAAGAGGGTGTTCACGGGCGGGCGCCGGCCCGCGAGTACCTCCGGCAGTTCGTCATCGGCGAAGATCTCGTCGCCGACGTGCGAGCGCTCGCTCTCCTTCTCCTCCGGGTCCACGCCGATGACGAACTTCTTGTCGACCTCCGCGTGGGTGGTGAGGAAGCGCGTGGGGGGGTTGGCGTCGCGCACCTCACGCAGGATCTCGCGGATCTCACGGTACTCGGGAGTGTCCTCGTCCTCGCGGCTGCGCAGCGCCAGGTGCTTGTCGCCGGGGATGCGGGACGCCGCCTGCACGGCGATGTCCTCCGCCCGGGTGCGGGTGCGCGCCAGCTCCTCGAGCACCTCCAGGAACGCGTCGACCATGAGCGGTTCGAACTGCGTGCCACGACAACGCTGAAGCTCGGCCAGGCACTCGGGGTACGTGAGCGCCGCCTTGTAGGGGCGCCGGCACGACATGGCGTCGTAGGCGTCCACGACGGCCATGGCCCGCGCCAGCAACGGGATGTCGTCGCCGCTGAGTCCGTCGGGGTATCCGTGGCCGTCGTAGTGCTCGTGGTGGTGGCGCACGCCCGCCACCAGGGCCTCGGGGAAGAGCGGCCGGATGATGTCGGCGCTGAACACCGGGTGCAGCTTCATCTGCTGCCACTCCTGCGGGTTCAGGCGCCCGGGCTTGAGCAACACCCGGTCGGAGATGCTGATCTTGCCGATGTCGTGCAGGTAGGCCGCTTCCTCGAGAGAGGTCAGGAGGTCCTCCTCCCAGCCCAGGCGGCGGCCGAGCATCACCGTGTAGGCGGCCACGCGGGCCGCGTGGCCCAGGGTGTAGTAGTCCTTGGCGTTGAGGGCGGAGCTGAGCGCCTTCAGGTTGCCCAGGTGCATCTGCTTGATCTCCTCGTACAGCTGGGCGTTCTTGATGGCCAGTGACAGCTGCGTGGCGACCCGTTCAAGCAGGTCGACGTCCACGTCCCCGAAGGCGTCGGGCGCGCTGCTCACAAGGTTGAAGGCGCCGAGAATACCGCGCTCGGACGGAAGCGCGATGGCGACGGCGGATCGCAGGCCGGCCAGAGCAGGATGGTCGGCGGGCAACGGGACGTCCTGCGGAAGCCGGAGGACCATGACGCGTCGTTCGCGCAGCTCACCGAGGAACTTCTCGCCGAGGTCGTCTCCGGTGAGTCCTGCCAGGAAAGCGGCGTGAGCATCCGGCGAGATGACCCGCTCGATGCGCCCTTCGGCGGCCAGCAGCAGGCTGTGACTGTCGAACGGCAGCAGCTTGCGCAGCTCGTCGGCGGCCGCTTGTGCGACCTCTTCGAGGTCGAGGGTAGCGGCCGTGCGCCGCGCGATCTGGTTGAGCAGCAGCGTCTCCTGGTTGGCGGCCTGCTCTCGCTCGAACAGGGCGGCGTTCTCGATGGCCATGGCGGCGGCGTGGCAGATGGCCGCCGCGGTGTCCAGCTCCGCCTGCGTGAAGGTACGCTCGGCGCCGCTCTCGACGAGCTCGACGGTGCCGATCACGCGGTCCTTGACGATCAGCGGCAGGGTGGCCCAGCTCTTCTGGGCGGAGTCCTGGTTGATCTCCCGCACCTTCTCCGTGAGGCGCTGGTCGCGCAGCGAGCCCACGACCGTCGGTCGCTTGGTCGCGATCACCTCGCGCGTCACGGCGGCGTCCGCCAAGGGCAGATACTGGCCGATCCACTCCTCGTCCACGTGGCCGCGGGCGATCCTCATCAGGGTGCGCAGCCCGTCGCCCTCGATCACCGTGATCTCGCACTCGGGTACGCCGACGCTGTCGCAGAGCCGCTTGGCGGTGGCCAGCAGCGTGTCGCGCAGGTCGAGGCTGCCGGCCAGCTCGAGGGCCGACTCGCTCATGAGCGTCATCCAGCGCACGCTCTCGTCGAGCTCGCGGTAGAGGCGCGCGTTGGCCACCGCCTGGCCGGCCACCTGCGCCAGGCCGACGATGACGTCGGGGCGCGCGAACGGCCGCTTCTCGCGGTTGCAGATCTCGACGAAGCCGATCATCTCACCGCCGGCAAGAAGGGGGATCGTCATGATCGACCGATAACCCCAGCGGCGCGCGTCCTCGCGGTCGCCTTCGAGCACATCCGGGTCGTTCTGGACGTCCAGGTGCACCACTGGCCTGTGCGTCGCCGCGGCCTCGACGAACGTGCTGAAGTCGGCCACGCGATAGCGCCGGCCGACGGAGCTCTCCGCCTCGGCATCGAGCGCGGCGAGGATCTCCACATCGTCACCCTCGAGGCCGTACACGTCGCAGATATCGGCCTCGGCTACGGTGACGATGCGCTCGGCCACAGTGCCGAGCACGGCATCCACGTCCAGCGTGGCGCCGAACTCGAGCCCCGAGTCGACGAGCAGGCGCAGGTCGCGGTTGCCGCTCTCCAGGCGTTCCACCAGCATGGCCTTCTCGAAGGCGCCGGCCAGCAATCGTCCCACGTTACGGATGAGATCGAGCATGCTCGTGTAGTCGCGCACCTTGGTGTCGAAGACGTCGATCAGCCCGATAGGGCGACCCTCGACGACCAGCGGCAGCGACACCATGCTACGGTAGCCCCAGCGGCGGTAGGACGCCATCTCCTCGCCGGTCAGGCTGGCGGCCTCGAGATCGCCGATCACCATCGGCTCGTTGGCGGCCAGCGCCGCGAGGGTCGCGTCGTAGACGGCCAAGTCGCGCTCGCTGCCCACCTCGTCGGCGTCCCAGCCGCGGCTGTCGATGCTCGCGAGGCACTTCAGGCGTCCGCCCTCGATCCCCCAGATGTCGCAGTCCTCGGCCTCGAGGATAGCGCGCAGCCGGCCGGCGACGATGCGCGACAGCGCCTGCAGTCCCTCCGCCTCGCTGAAGCGGTCACCAAGCTCCACCAGTTCTCTCAGGGCGGCGTTACTCTGCCGCAGGCTCCCCATGAGGTGGGCGTTCTGGAGCGCATCGGCGATGGTGCGCGCGGCGCTCGTGAGGAAGCCGCGCACGTCGTTGAAGTCGCGCTCGACGATGTCGAAGACGTCGATCATGCCGACGACCTCGTCGCCGGCGATCAGCGGTAGCGAGATCATGCTGCGGAAGTCGTAGGCGCCCCAGTCCTCGCGCTCGAAATCGGTGATACGAGGGTCCGCCAGGGAGGTGAAGACGAGCACCTCGCGGTCTTCGAGGCAGTGCGCGGTCGAAGGGAAGAGGGCCAGATCGAGGCTCTTGCCGCGCACGGCCTCGTCCATCCCCTTGCTGTCCATGCTGGCGAGGCAGCGCAGGTAGCCCTCTTCCAGCCACCACACGTCGCAGTCGTCCGCGCCGCTGACCTCGCGGAGCTTGCGCGCCGCCTCAAGGGCGATCTCCTGCTGTGAGCCGGCGCTCGCCAGGCGGGCGGCGAGCTCGACAAGTTCGTGTTGCAGGCGGCTGCGGGTCTCGACCTCGTCCAGCAGCACGGCGTTCTCGAACAGGCCTGCGACCAGCTGCGTGACGCCTGTCAGGTACTCGACCTCGAGCTCCCAATCGCGTTCCGCGTCGTCGTAGAGGTCGGCGAGCCCGACGATAGTACCCCCGGCGACCAGGGGCATGGTGAGCGAGCTGGCGTAGCCCCACTCGCGATACCGCTCGACCTCCTCGGGAGACAGCCGCGGATCCGCCAGGCTGTCGATGACGAGGGGGGTATGGTCGATGAGCGTCCTCTCGAGGGATGGGTACTTGGACGTGTCGAGGATCCGGTCGTAGTTGGAGCGGTCCACGCCCTCGCGGGTGAGGTCGAGGAGCAGGCGGATGACGCCTCCGCCCACGCGGTACAGGTCGACGCAGTCGGCGTTCACGGCGTTCATGAGGCGGAGCGCGAAACGCTCGACGAACGTATCCAGTTCGGGCGTTTGCGCGACCTCCTGCGAGAGGTCCATGAGGTCACGAATGGCCCTGTCGCGATGCTCCAGGGTGCGATAGGTCGCCTCCAGGTCGACAGCGTGCGCGCAGATGCGTGCGAGACCGGCGACCACCGCGACCTGAGGCCCGAGGTCGCGGGCTCGCGCGTCGCTCACCTCCACGGCGCCGATGAAGTCGCCGCGCACGGTCAGCGGCGCCCACACGAGCGAACGGCAACCGCGGCGCTGCAGGGCGCGGCGCGTGCGCTGCCCCTGGCGGCTACCATTTGTGGTGAAGGCCGCCGCCGACAGGGTGTCGGGAGCGCCACTCTCCGGCAGCCAGTCGTCCAGCGCCCACGAATCACCGATGCGGCTTTCGTCAAGCTCGCCGCCGTCGATCGAGACGGCGAGCCGCAGCCTGTCCCCCTGACGCACGAAGACGTCGCAGCGAGACGTGTCCGTGAGCTCGCAGAGGCGGCGTGCGACGAGCTCGGGCACGTCACGCGGGTTCTGCGTCAGCAGCGCCGTGAGCTCGAGGCCCGCCTGTACGAAGGCGCGCAGGTCCTGGGTCTGGCGGCGGAGCTCGGCGAAGTCGCCGGGGTGCGCCGCGGCTCCTGCGATCTCTTCTTCAGACAGAAGCGCGTGGACGTCGTCGGCGAGGTAGCGGCGATGGCCGCCCGGACTGCGGTAGGCGGCGATACGTCCGGCGTCGGTCCAGCGTCGCACCGTGTTGGCGCTGACCCCGAGCAGGCGCGCCACGTCGGCGACGTGCAACCAGGTGGTGTCTGCTCTCTCTCCGACGCTGTCCATGACTCTGCTTCAGTGAATCGGCATGACCAGGCGACAACTTTACCAAAACTCCCATAGCTCCGCACTTCATAGGTAGCTTCGGGAGGATGAGCCGGCGCAGCCTTCGCGCGACGGGGCCACCAGGTGGTGACAGTGCTGCCGGCGACGACGTAGCATGCGCGTACCGATCGTCGCCGGCCGAATCACCGGCCGCAGCTCGAGCAAGGGAGCGTACAGCATGGAGCG
>JAPLCL010000185.1 GCA_026392265.1 Actinomycetota bacterium | reverse complement strand
TCCAGTTCTCGATCTGCGACGTGATGAAGCTTGCCAGCGTGTCGCCCGGATCGGCGTAGCCGTCCCAGTCCCAGAGATACATGTCGAAGTCGGGGCTGTACGTGTCGCCCTCATAGCCCCAGATGCTGTCGTAGTAGATGCCGTCGTCCATGACCTGGTACTCGATCTTCAGCCCCAGATCGCGGAACCAGCCGGTGAGCAGGCTGCCGGTCTTCTGGCTCTCCGGTGATTCGGCGCGCGCCCACAGGCGCAGCTTGATGGGCTTGCCATCCTTGCCCTCACGGATTCCGTCGCCGTCGCCGTCCTTGTAGCCGGCAGCGTCCAGAAGGTCCTTGGCCTTGGCCGGGTCGTAGACGAACAGCTGGTCAGGCGGCGGCTGCCAGTGGAAGTCGGGATCGACCCACGAGTCGGGCGTCATGATCGTCGACCCGGGCGCTCCCTTGCCCGCCCAGGCGAGATCGACGATGCGCTGCCGGTCGATGCCCCAGTTGAGGGCCTGACGGAAGGCGACGTCCTTGAGCACGGGGTTGCCGCGGCTCTCGCCCGCGTAGCAGTTCATCGAAAGGTAGTCCCAGGTGAGCAGGTTGTAGGCGATCGCCTCCATGCCCTCAGAGGTGCTGACCTTGGGGAACTGCGCCGACGGTATACCCCAGGCCGCATCGACCGTGCCGGACAGCAGGTCCTGGGTCATCGTGTCCGGGTTCTGGTAGGTGACGAACAGGATCTCGTCGATGGTGGGCTTCTTGCCCCAGAACGTGGGGTTGGCGACCATCCTCACGTAGTCGCCCTTCTTGACCTCGGTGACCTGGAACGGGCCCGTGCCGACGATCGGCGGCTTGTTGCGGTAGCCGGCGCCCGCGAAGGCAGGCTTGACCTCGGCCCAAACGTGCTCCGGCAGGATGGGGATCCAGGTGCGCAGGATGTTCGCCTTCGGCTTGGTGCACCTGATCTCGACCGTGGTGTCGTCGATGGCCACGACCTTGTCGATGAACGTCGTGAGGCTGGAGTACGCGCCCATCTGGTTGTCGATGATGTAGTTGTACGTGAAGGCGACGTCCTTGGCCGTGAACGCCACTCCGTCCTGCCAGGTGACGCCCTCGCGCAGGTGGAAGGTCCACACCTTGCCGTCGGCGGACACTTCCCACGAGGTGGCGAGATCGGGAGTGGGCTCCAGATCGAGACTGTAGCCGACGAGGAAGTCGTAGTTGAGCATCCAGATCTCGTACGACGAGGTCTCGGCGCCGATGAACGGATTGAGGTTGTCGGGGTCGTTGGTCCAGGCGATGCGCAGCGTGGTCTTGTCGGCGGGGGGGGACGCGCTGGGAGCGGCGGCGAGCGCGCTGCCCAGCCCCCACACGAGGCCGGCTCCAAGGACCGCGGCGGCCACCAGCAGGAGGAGGCGTCGCGGAAGGCGGCTGACGGACGGCGGAACGAGGTGCGTCATGGAGGCACCCGGTCTTACTTCGCCAGATCGAGCAGAGCCTGACGGTCCCTGGCGAGCTTGTACTCGGACTCCATCTCCAACAAGCCGCCGGGGAACTCGAAGGCCGGCATGAGGGCCACGTAATCGTCGGCGTTGAACGCCTCGGGGTTATGCACGCCGGACTTGGGGTCGCCCGGCTTGCTGCCGAGGCTGCCGGTGGCGAGCAGTTCGAGCGCGACGACCGGCGTGAAGGCGGTCTGGGCGACGACGACCTGGGTGCCATACTTCTCGACGCACTCCTTGTTGTCGGCGACCTGGTACAGGTACACCTTGCGCTCTTTGCCGTCCTTCTTGCCGACCACGTAGGTGCCGGCTGCGGTCTGGCCGACGTACTGCTTGCCGATCTCGTTGGGGTCGGGAGCTGCGGCGGCGATGACGTCGCGCGGGGCGACCATCACGTCGCCGACCTTGATCTTCTCGGCCTTGTCGATATTGATCGAACGGAAGACCTCCATGGCCTGCATGAACTCGTCGCCGAGAGCGTACTTGAAGGTCGCCTTCTTGACGCCCTTGAGACGGTCGGCGTTGTGGGCGATCTGGATGACCTCTTCGTGCTCGACATGGCCGACCTCGACCTCGCCGATGCCCTCGGGCAGCCAGAACTTCTCAAGCTCGGCGAACGGCTCGATGGTGTGCACTTCGCCGTTCTCGTACACGATGGCGGGGTTGTTGCACTCTTCGATGGTGGTCCACACGCTGAACCCGAAGCTGATGCCCTTGGCACCGGGGATCTCCAGGTTGCTGCCGTCGCGGATGCCGATCTCGTCGATCTCGTCGAAGAGGTGGTCGGCAGCGTAGCGCGCGAAGAAGTCGGCCATGCCGGGCTCGACGCCGAAGCCGGCGAGGGCGTACTTGCCGATCTTCTCGAACTCAGGGCTCAGCGCATACTCTTCGTCACCGAGCTTGACGCCGCACTTGTGCATGGGGTCGGTGGGGTGCGGCTCGCTCAGGGTCATGGCGGTGTCGAGGTAGTGCACCTGCGCCTTGAGGGCGGCCTGCAGCAGCGGCGGGTTGAAGTTCGGCGCGCACAGGTTGCAGATGATGTCGACGCCGGCCAGCTTGGCGAGCGCCGCGACCTCGTCCGGATCGCCCGCGTCGACCTTTTCGGCGACAAAACGCGGGTCCTGGAGCTTGTCGACCGCGGTCTGCGCCTTCGCCAGGTCGTAGTCGGCGAGGACCACCTTCTCGAGCCACTCACTCTTGGGGTCGCGACGCTTCGCGATCTGGGCCATCGACTCGCCTACGCCGCCGGTGCCGACGATGAGAACCTTCATGCTGTCCCTCTCCTTGACTTGAGTTGGGCGCGCCTGCGGTGAGACGATGAAGACCCTCCACAGGCGGCCAGTGAGGGATATTGTATAACATTTTACGCCGCCTTCCAGTGTCAAGTTAGCGGCGGTGAAGGATTTTGCAGCGTCAGGACGGCGGCAGACGCCAGCCGACCGCCGTCTCTACGACTTCGCCGCGCATGACGTTGTAGACCACGCACTCGGCGCCGGCCGCGTCGGCCACCGCCTTCGCCAACGCCATGAGACCGGCCTGGTCACCAGGGGCAAGCGTCTCGAGCCGCCCGCGGATCGCCGCCATACGCGGATCCTCCGCGGCCGGCGGCGTGGCCGTCGCGGCGGCACCCGCGGGCTGCGCGGCACCGGCCGGGGCAGCCGGCTCCGCCGGCCGGTCTGCGGCCTCCACGCGCCCCACCAGGTCCAGGCCGACGATGCCGTCGCCGATCACGGCGTCGATCTGCCAGGTCAGCGCCCTTTTCGGTTCGGCCGCGAGGCGCGCGCTCATCTCGCCACTGAACGGCGGCTTGATCGCTTCCTCCAGCGCCGCCGCGGCGGAGGCGCGGTCGTCGGCGCACACCCGCGACATGAACTCGTGGCCCACGAGCTCCTTCTCTGCCGCACCGACGGCGCGGCAGAACGACGGGCTCACGAACGTCATGACGCCGTCCCGGTCGATCTCGACGACGAAGTCGGTCTGCGTGTCGGCCAGCAGCTGCAAGCTCTTACGCAGGCGGCGGACCTCGTCGTGATCGATGGTCTCCACATCGGGCTTGCTGATGAAGAGCAGGTAGGCCATCGCCCGGGGCTCGCCCCTCTCGGCGACCGGCCCCAAGGAGACACGCACCCAGACCTGCGCGCCGTCCGGGCGGCCAAGGTGCTCCTCGAAGACCTGCTCGCCCTCGCGGCGGAAACCGCGGGCGCGGTCGGGCCAGCCGGGCATGACGCCAGACCACTGCCGGCCCAACAGGTCGGTGCTCGCGCCGCCGACGAGCTTGAGCAGCGGGGCGTTGAGGGCGATCGTCTTGCCGGCGTCCGAGACGACGGCGACCGATTGCTCGAGCGGCAGATGCGACAGCACCTCGAACACGATCTCGATGCGCTGGCGCACCGCGTAGGGCAGCTGCGGCACCATCCAGTACTCCTGCCCGAGCCCGTCCGGCGAGGGACCCTGATCCTCCATCAATATCTTGGCCCAGTCGCTCACCGTCGCCTCACAAGTCCGGAGCGTCGCTGCACTTGCTCTTAGAGATTCGGCTCTCAGGGTCCGACAGGCGATGGTACGCGCGTCTAGCGAGGGGGGGAACGTGTGTCTACGCGCCGATCTTGTACATCGTACGTTCGCCGAGACCCGTGACGACCTTGGCGTAACCGCACAGCGAGGCGTCGAGAGCGGGATCGCCGGTGTCCACGAGCAGAGGCCGGCCCTCCAGCGAAAGGAGCTTGGTCTGCGTGGCGATGACGGTGATCCCGGCCGCGCCCACGCGGCGGATCACGGCTGTGCTGATCTGCTGATTGCCGCGACCGAAGATGTGGCCCTGACCGCCGATCGCGGTGACCACGATGTGAGCCTCGGGAAATGTCTCCAGGAGACGCAGCAGGCCCTCCTCGGTGACATCACTGCCGGCAAGCGCCCCGTCGCGCACGGCGTCGACGCCGAGCAGCGTCTTCTCGAGGCCGAGGCGGGTCATGATCGTGCGCGTGGTCGTGCCCGGCCCCAGGATGTACAGGGCGCCCGGGCCCATATCGCGGATCACCTCGGTGGCGACGTCGTTGAGGGCACGCTCCTCACCGGCCACGCCGCCGGCCTTGGCGCTCTGCGTGAGCCCACGGGCATACGGGACCGAAAGGTAGCCGTAGAGGCGCGCCGAGACGCGGTCGTCGCGAAAGGCTTCCTCGTCGATATCCATGACCTCTCCCTCCCGAAGGCGCACGGCCGTCGGACGGTCGTGGAGAAAGAGCGCCGCAACATCTCCCGCCGCAGCGGGCGTGGTCGCATACACAGCCGAGTGGATCTTGACCCCGGCCGGCACGCCGATCACGGGCACGCGCCGGCCGACGGCGTTGCAGACGTCGCGCGCCGTGCCGTCGCCGCCGGCGAAGAGGATGAGGTCGACGCCGGCGGCGAGCAGCTCGCGGGCCGCCTGCTCGGTGTCGGCCGAAGACGTCAGCACGAACTCGCCGACGGCGCCCAGAGCGGCCGTGTCGTGGCCGTGCTCGCGCTCCGCGGCCGCCCAGGTGGGACGGCCGGAGAAGGTGCCCAGCACGCGCGGCTCGAAGCCGGCCGCGCGGGCCTCGTCTTCGCCCATCTCGGCCGGCCAGGTGACGACCTCGACGTGAGCGCGCACACGCGCCAGGCGCTCGAGCGCCAGCCGTGCGCGCCGCGGAGCGTCGCGCACGGCGCCCAGCTCGAGCGCCCGACGCAGGATCTGCGCGCCGTCGCTCCCCTTGAGGCCCACCCGGCCGCCGACCCCGGCGACGGGGTTGACGATCAGACCGAGCGTCTTCAAGACGGCGCCCTCACGAGCGCTTCCTGCCACCGCGCTTCTGGCGCCCCGGCTGCGAGCGTCCTGCCCCGCGGGCAGGACCCGGTCGCGATGCCGCCTGGGGCTTCAGGACGGTGAACAGGTAGATGACCAGCGCCGGGGTCATCACGAGCAACAGCCCGGGCGTCCCGGTGACGACACTGAGGACGACCGCCACAAGGATGGCGACGAACACCAGCGAGTGGACCATGCGCACGCTGAAGGCGGTGATTCGGCGCCCGAGCATCCACAGATCGAAGGAGTCGATCATCATGACGAACGCGGCCAGAGCCGCGAGGAGCAGCGACAGAACGACGAGCGGCTGCCGCCAGCCGCCGAAGCGATCGCCGGTCGCATACGTGTAGGCGAGCAGGCCGCAGACGAGGGCCGTCATCAGCAGGATGCTGAGGCCGGCGGAGCGCAGCACTCTCTGACCGACCGTGAGGTCCTGGCGCATGTGGAGGCTCTCCTACTTCTGCTTCAGGATCTTCTTCTTGTACGCACGCCAGGTGAAGGCCCATTCCTTCGGGTCTTCCATGGCCTCGGTGCGCCGCAGCTGGTCGATAGGCTGGGCGTGCGGCGCGTCGAGCACGAACTGCGGGTCGGCGTAGGCCTCGTCGACGGCCTTCTTGATGACCGCGGCCCACTCGTCCAGATCGGCCTTGCTGTAGGTCTCGCA
>JAPLCL010000108.1 GCA_026392265.1 Actinomycetota bacterium | reverse complement strand
GACGTCTTTCTGCTCATGCTGGCGCATATCACCATCTACATCGCGGCGGTGCGCCTGCGCGTGAAGGAGCCGGACATGCCGCGGCCGTTCAAGGTCAAGCTGGGTACGGCCGCGTTCACCGTGATGTGTGCCGTGCCGGTGGCGGTCGCCGTCGTGGCGATGTCGCCGTGGGGCAACGGCTGGGATTACTTCATCGGCGGCACGATCGCCGCGCTCACCGGCCCGCCGGCGTACTTCATCTTCAAGGCCATCTACGGCGGCAAGAAGCGGCTGGAGGCGGACGCCGCCGCGGCTCTGGGGGCGCCGCCGCCCGCGGCGGCGGATCCTGGCGAGGTCTGACCCGGGCCGCGCCGATCAGCAGTCGGCGAGCGGGTCGAAGACGAGGCCCGTGAGCAGCTTGGGGTAGAAATACGTCGACTTCTGGGGCATCGTCTCGCCGCGGTCGGCGATGGCTCGTACCTGGCCGACCAGCGTGGCGTTGAGGAACGCGCCGAGCTCGTAGCGGCCGCCCGTCAGCGCCGCCAGCGCGTCGGGCACGCTGTTGGCGTAGTCGATGTGCTTCTCGGCCTGTGCAGGGTCCATGCACAGAACCTGGCGGAAGACGAGCTCGTGCAGCACCGTCACCGACAGGCCGGCGGCGTCCGGCGAGAGGCCGGCGGCGACGAGCCGCTGCTGCGCTTCCGGATCGCGTGACTTCACGACGAGGCACACGTCCTCGCGCGGAAGATACAGGCCGAAGACCCTGCCGGGGTCGGCCTCCGTCGCCAATCCATCCAGCGCGGAGCGGCAGGCTTCCAGACCGCGGAGGGGCGTGCCCACGACCTCGAAGAACGGCTGCAGGCGTTCGCGCAGTTCGCTGAGGGGCGGCACGACGACGCCCCGCACGAGGCGATGAGTGGGGAACACGGTGAGCCCGGGATCGCTCATGCTGCACAGGTACACCATCAGAGTATCGGCGCTGTGGTCGCCGGCGCCGCGCCGCTCGTCGCGGTAGGCGAGCGCCGTCTCGTAGCGGTGGTGGCCGTCGGCGATGTAGAGGGGCCGCTCGCGTAGCAGAGCGACGATGCGCTCGACGCCGGGCCCGGCGAGGGGGACGATGCGGTGCAGATTGCCGTCGCCGTCGCGGGCCTCACGGGCCGCCGCCGCGGGGGCGGCGTCCGCCGCCGCCGCGAGCGCATCCTCGACGCCAGCGGCGTCGTCGGGGACCAGCAGGAATATCTGGCTGAGATCGGCGCGTGTGGCGCGGTAGAGCCGCAGGCGGTCGATCTTGGCGCCGGCGTGCGTGCGCTCGTGCGGATGGACGACGCGCTCCGCGAAGTCGGCCAGGCGAAGCCGCGCGACGAAGCCGCGGCGCGTACGCTCGCGGCCGTCGGGGCCCCGGTAGGTCTGGTCGACGAGGTACAGGCTGGGCGTCGCTTCCCGGACAAGCACACCGTCGGCCTGCCAGCGCGCGAAGGTGGCGGCGGCGCGGGCGTACGCCGCTTCCGCCGCCGCTTCTCCCGGCGCGACCGGGAGGTCGACGTGGACGGCGTTGTGAGGGCTGCGCTCACGAAGCTCGGCGGCTTGCGCCGCCGGGATCACATCGTACGGTGGCGCCACGACCTCATCGAGCGCGATGGACTCGCGGTAGCGCATGCCTCTGAACGGGGTGACCTCTGCCATGGTGCTACGGGAGAGGAGCGCGCCTACTGGCGGATGATGACCGGCATCCCGATGACCACGCGGTCGAACAGGTCGACCGCGTCCCAATTGTGCATGCGGATGCAGCCATGGGAGGCGTAGCTGCCGATCGAGCCGTCTTCGCTCGGCGGTACGCCGTGGATGCCGACGCCCGAGGCGCTCGTCCCCATCCAGCGGGTGCCGAGAGGGTTCTCGGTGCCGGGCGGGATGGGCTCTGCGTTCTTGGCCCAGTCGGAGTTGGGCGGCAGCCAGGTGGGATCCTTGGTCATCGTGACGATCGAGTAGGTGCCGGTCGGCGTGGGGTAGGCCGGCTGCCCGGTCGCCACCCAGTAGCTCTTCACAAGCTTGTCGTTGCGGTACAGGTAGAGGCGGAGGTCGCCGAGGTCGACGATGATCTGGCCACTGAGGGCATTCAACGCTATGGTGCCGACGAGGCCGTCGACGGTCATGCCGTTCCTGGCCTGGAATCCCTTGACCGCGGTCACGGTGTGGTTGTCGTAGACGCCGTTCTTGGGGAAGTCGTAGAGGCCCGCGTCGGCGAGCTTCTTCTGCAGCTCCTTGACGTCTTTACCGCGAGCGCCCGGCCACATCACGGCCATGCCGAAGTGCTCGGTGCTGTCGATGACGAAGGTCTGCTTGTCGGTGACGACGTTGCCGCCCTTGTCGCTGGCCGTGATGACCATGGTGTGCTTACCTTGGGCGAGGTTCTTGACCGTGAACACGGCGCGCGAAGGCAGGCCTTGGTAGTCGCGCGTCTCTCCGTCGAGCACCAGCTTGAGCTCAGGTTCGCCGAGCTGGTCGCGGGCCTTGATGCGGATCTTGAGGCCAGAGTGCCCGACGGTCTTGTCCAGTTGTGTCGTCTTGAGCGTCGGGGGGCTGGCGTCGACGAAGACACGCAGCCGCTTGGTGGTCGCGTTACCCGCTCTGTCGGCGGTGGTGATAGTGACGTTTGAGGGTCCGTCTGGCAGGTTGGCGCTCACCATGTACTTGCCGCTGGCGTCGGCCTGACCGCTCGCCCGGACGCCGCCCCCCTCGACCGTGACCGTGGAGTACGGCTCGGTGGTGCCGCTGAACGACGCTGGGGAGGTATTGATACGGCCTTCGTCGGCCGCGCCGGCGAGCACGAGCGTGGGGATACTGGTGTCGACCGTGAAACGCCAGGCCTTACGGACCTCGTGACGGAACAGGTTGGAGCTGGTCGCGTTGAACGAGACCGAGTGGGTGCCGTCGGACAGCTTGCCGGTGGTGAAGGTGAGCTTGTCGCCGCTACGTGTGGCCTTGTTCGTGATGTCGTCGCCGTCGAACGCGACGCGAACGTTCTTGAGCTTGGGCAGGCCCTTGACGTCGAGAACGACGGTGAGTGACGGATTCTTGACGTACGAGTCTGGTCCCGGCGTTACCGCCGAGACTCGGGGGACGGCGAGTACCTGCCAGGCGGCCACTGCCGCCAGCACGCAAACCGCCGCTACGACGTAGTACGGCCAGCGGCGGCGACGGCTGCGTTCACGCCTGTATACTTTGTACGCGGGCTCCGGCACTACACCTCTTCCAGGACGATAGCTGTCCGATTATACCCCGGTTATCGGCATTCTCCTCGTTGAGCTGCAGTCGCGCTCTGGAACATCCGTTGGGCGCGCCCGGCGCGCGCGGCAGGAAAAGCCCGCGGTATGCCTAATCCCGCTGCATGGACCACTCCCTCGAAGAGCTGCTCGCCGACGTCGCCGCCGGCCGCGTGGCCGCGTCTGCAGCGGCCGACCGTCTGCGGCGCTTCGGCTATTCCGCCGTCGGCGACTACGCGCGCCTCGATGTCTCGCGGGCGGCCCGCAAGGGTGTGCCCGAGGTCGTGTTCGCCGAGGGCAAGACCGCCGAGCAGCTGATCGGTATCGTGGCGCGCTTTCTCGATCACAGCCCCCTGGTGCTGTGCAGCCGCGTCAGCGCCGAGCAGGCCGCGGCGCTCGCCGGCGCCGTGCCCGGGGCAGTGGACCACGACGAGCGCAGCCGCGTGGTCGTGATCCGCCGCGCGGGCGCGGCGCCCGTGCCGGAGCGCGGCGCCGTCGGCGTCCTCGCCGCGGGCACGAGCGACCTCGGAGTCGCCGGCGAGGC
>JAPLCL010000416.1 GCA_026392265.1 Actinomycetota bacterium | reverse complement strand
GATGGCGACGTCAAAGCCTTGCGTCACCAGGTCACGGGCGAGGCCGGAGCCGACGCGCCCGCAACCTGCGATCAGTACATGCATGGGTCACCTCTCACTTGGTCGCGGGCGGGCCCTGGCGCCCGCCGGGGGAGGCGGGAGGCTTGGGCCCGGAGGATTGCGGGCCGCTCTCGAGGACCGCTGAACCTTCGGTGGGATAGTCCTTGGGCACGAGATTCAACAGCACTTCGCAGGGCGCGTGGTCGAGGACGAAATCGGCGGTGCGCCCGAACACGAGGTTGCCGATGCGGCGTTTGCGCCCGGTGCCGATGATGATGACTTCGGAGCGGCGATCTATGGCCTCTTCGACGATGGCTTTGCCGGCCTGCCGCGCCGTCATGATGTGCGGCGTGAACTTGACCTTGAACTGCTGCGCGATGAGGCCCGCGGCCTGGAGCACCTTCTCGGCCTTGGCGCGCTCGTTGACCAGGCGCGCGTCAAGAGGCAGGTTGAGCGGTACCTCGATCACGTAGAGACCGTCGATGGCCGATTTCTTCTCGGTGGCCAGCTGGCAGGCGAGCACCATCATCTCGTCGGTGATGCGCGAGCCGACGATGGGCACGAGGATCTGGTTGTAGTCGACGTCGGCCTGCATGGTCTCGGGTACGACGACCTTCTCGACGGTCTTCGTGAGGGAGTAGCCCTTGGCCTTGCGATACACCACGTAGGTCACAAGGCCCACGCCCATCCAGATGAAGCCGATCAGGCGGCCCTGCGCGTGCGTAGCAACGACGACGCACCACACCGTGAAGGTCCCCAGCCCGCCGATCACGGCGAGCACCGGAATGGAGCGCCCGCCGCCGATGGAGATGTTGACTGGCGTGCGGAAGGGGCGTGCAAGCTCCGGCTCCTGCATACGCAGCCACACCACCGACACGTGCGCGACTGTGAACGAGATCATGGCCCCGAAGGCGTAAAGGTCGGCGAGCAGGGCCGTGCTGCCCGGTAAGATCAGGATGCACGCCACCGCTCCGAACATGATGATCGACACGTACGGCGTAAGGCGCTTGGGATGCACGCGCCCGAGGAACGGCGGGATCTGGCGGTGCTGCCCCATAGAGTACGCCAGGCGAGACACGCCGATGAGCCCAGCGTTGGTGGCGATGATGAGGATCGTCGCAGCCAGGATGCCCACCCAAGGGCGCAGGATGGCCTCCAGCCAGCCCAGCGACGACGGCAGGTTGTTGACGATGCCCACCACCGGATCTTCTCTGTAGACGCTGCCCAGGTGGCTGCCGTACAGCCTCGTGTAGTCGGTGCCGTTCTGGGCGAACACGGGGCCGGTCGGCGAGAGCGGCTCGACGTACCATTGTGACCCCTTGAGGATGGCGGGCAGGTAGACATCGTTCCACGGGTTTCCCGGCGGCGGCGTGCCCTTGAACACGAACGGACCGTTGGGCATCTTGGGATCCTTGGCGACGACGGCCACTGCGGCGGTCTTGCCCGTGGCCTTGTCGACCGGCATCACGTTGTACTTGACGGGCATCGCCGACAGGGCCGTGATCGAGATCCCGGCGTATACGACGAGCACTGCCGCGAGTACGTAGTTGATGGCCCGCGGCACGTCGCGGTCTGGTCTGGCGGCTTCCTCGGCCATGTTGGAGACCGTCTCGATGCCCGTGTAGGCGACCGTGCCGATGGAGATGCCGTAGATGAGCTGCCGCCACGTGGGCGCCACCCCCCAGATCACCTGGGCGAACAGCAGCTTGGGCGCCACCAGGAGGATGACGCCCAGCACCATCAGCAGGACCTGCGTCATGAGGTCGAGGATGGCGAGCACGATGTTGAGCCGCGCCGCCTCCTTGATGCCGACGACGTTGATCATGACCAGGACGATGACCGTCACGATGCCGCCGATGGTGTTGGCCGGCCACGTCTTGAGGACCGGCCAGAACACCGCCAGGTAGTTGGGCACGAAGAACGCCGAGATGGCGATGGTGATGATGTAGTCGAGCATGAGCGCCCAGCCGGCGCCGAAGCTCACGAACTCGTTGAAGGCGCGGCGCGCGAAGCTGGAGGAGCCGCCGGCCTCGGGGAGCATCGCCGTCGCCTCGGCGTAGGACCAGGCGGTGGTGACGAACAGCATGCCGGTGGCGATGAACACGAGCGGCGTGACGCCCAGGGCAGAGAGCGCGACGACGCCGAGGGCGTAGTAGATCGAGGAGCCCACGTTGCCGTAGGCGGTACTGAACAGGGCCGGCACCCCCAGGACCTTGTGCAGCCCCTGACCCTCCCTATGTTTTCTGCGAGCCATAGTCTCCTGGAGGGCGAGAGGTCAGACGAGCGTGCGCCAGCGCAACACAGCCATGGCGACCAGCAGCACGCCGGCGATAAGCTGCACCGAGAGCGGCCAGAGCTGGCCGTCGAGGGCGGCGCGCCCGATGAGGAGCGCGCCGATGACCCCCGTGACGATCGCGATTATCTTGCGTGCGGTCCACATGGTCAGAAACCCAGAAAGGCCGACCCGAGAACGAGCCGGCCGAAGGATTGACAGTACCACCGGGTGTTGCGCTGCACAACCGCCTTTACGGGTTCTTAACGCCTGCAAGACGGGCCAGAAAGGCGAAGGCGCGGCGGGCGGCCGAAGGGCCACCCGCAGCGCCTTCAGCGGCGAAGCGCAAGCTCCGCCGATATGTCTACTTGACGAGGAACGGGATGACGAGCAGGGCCACGATGTTGATGACCTTGATCATCGGGTTGATGGCCGGGCCCGCCGTGTCTTTGTAGGGGTCGCCGACCGTGTCGCCGGTGACGGCGGCCGCGTGGGCGTCGGAGCCCTTGCCGCCGTAGGCGCCGTCTTCAATGAGCTTCTTGGCGTTGTCCCAGGCGCCGCCGCCGCTGGTCATGCTGATGGCCAGGAACAGGCTGGTGATGATGGAGCCCATGAGGACGCCACCGAGCACCAGGTACGCATGGTTCCAGAACACGAGGGCGATGATGATCGGCGTGAGCACGGGGATGGCGGCCGGAAGCATCATCTCGCGGATCGCCGACTTGGTGACGATGTCGACGGCCCTGCCGTACTCGGGCTTCTCGGTGCCCAGCATGATGCCGGGCAGTTCGCGGAACTGGCGCCGGACCTCTTCGACGACCTTGCCGCCGGCGCGCCCCACGGACTGCATGCAGAGCGACGCGAACAGATACGGGAGCAGACCGCCGATGAGCAGACCGACCAGCACCCACGGCTCGCTGACCTTGAACTGGTTGATCACGCCCGGCCCGAAGCTCTCTTTGAGGTCGTAGGTGTACGACACGAAGAGGATGAGAGCGGCGAAGCCGGCCGAGCCGATGGCATAGCCCTTGGTGATGGCCTTGGTGGTGTTGCCGACCGCGTCGAGCGGATCGGTGATCGCGCGCACGCTCTCCGGAAGGCCGGCCATCTCGGCGATGCCGCCGGCGTTGTCGGTGATGGGGCCATAGGCGTCGATAGCGACGATGATGCCGGTCATCGAGAGCATGGCCATGACGGCCACGGCGATGCCGTACAGGCCGGCGGTGCCGCCACCGGCGGCCGAATAGCTGGCCAGGATGCCGGCGGCGATGACGAGCACCGGCAGGGCCGTGGACTGCATGGACACGGCGAGACCCTGGATGATATTGGTGGCGTGGCCGGTGACGCTCGCCTTGGCGATGCTCT
>JAPLCL010000004.1 GCA_026392265.1 Actinomycetota bacterium | reverse complement strand
TAGAATGGGTAAGGGCCCAGGTAGACCACCTGGTTGATAGGCTGGATGTGTAAGCACAGCAATGTGTTCAGCAGACCAGTACTAATTGCCCGAGGGCTTGACTTTGAACTTCAATGCCGCTCTGCAGTTTTCAGGTCCGTGTCCGCGTGCCGGCACCAAAATCTGTGCGTCTGCGAAGGCGCCGAGTTTTCGGCGGTCATAGCGGAGGGGTCACACCTCTTCCCATTCCGAACAGAGTAGTTAAGCCCTCCAGCGCCGATGGTACTTCAGGGGCAACCCTGCGGGAGAGTAGGACGCCGCCGGATCAGTGAGACGAAGGCCCGACGTGCCGCAAGGCACGTCGGGCCTTCGTCGTTAAGTCACGGCCGGTCTTCTGGCCGGAGCTGTATCGGTCCCCGCGAAGTTCGCCTTCCTCGCGGCATGCCGGGCGGATTGTGGGGCAAAGCTCGCGTTCCGGCGGGAGCAGGGTCAGCCGCCACGAGCCCTGTGGTACCCTGTCGCCGAGCGAAGAAGGAGGCCCCGTGGCCAGGGCGAGAGCAACGTATCTGTCGGAGCGCGAGAAGGGTTTTCTCCACGAGAAGACCCTCGAGATCCTCGCGAAGGTGGGCGTGGCGTACAACACGCCGGCGGCCATCGATCTGCTGGCAGCCGCCGGGGCCGAGGTGGACAGGGACGCGCTCACGGCCAAGCTCACATGGGACATCATCGAGCCGTGCCTCAAGACCGTGCCGAAGACGGTGCTGCTGGCTGGTCGGCGGCCGGAGGACGATCGCGTGCTGGGCGAATGGCCCTTGCACACGACCACCGACGGCATCCAGACCTACGTCTACGACGATCTCAGCGGCCGGCGTCGCGAAGGCACTGCGGCCGATCTCGAGACGTTCGTCAGGCTCGGCGACGCGCTGTCGGAGGTCGACGCCATCTGGCCGTCCCCTCAGGCCAGCGATATCGACCCGTACATGCTGCCGGTCAAGTTCGCCGAGCTCACGATCCGCAACACGAGCAAGCACGTGCAGGACGAGATCCGCGAGCCGCACCTTGTGGAGCCCATCCTCGCCATGTACGAGGCCGCCGCCGGGGCGTCGCTCACCGAACGGCCCTACTTCTCGGTGACCAACTGCACCATCGCGCCCCTTCAGCATGACCGCGACATGACCGAGGCGGCGCTCAAGATGATCAAGCGCGGTGTGCCGATCTTCATCCTGCCGATGCCGCAGGCCGGCACTACCGGTCCCATGACCCTCGCCGGCACGTGCATCGTGAACATGGCGGAGTTGCTCTCGGCCGTGGTCCTCTTTCAGCTCGCCGCGCCCGGCTGCGCGCTGATCTCCGGGGTCGGCTCGGCGGTCGCCGAGATGCGTACCGGCGGGTACATCGCGGCCGGACCCGAGATCGGCCTGATCAACCTGACGTGCCTCGAGATGAGCAAGTACTACGGCCTGCTGACGCAGGCCACCGGCATCTCCGCCGACGCCAAGGCGCCGAATTTCCAAGCCGGCTCCGAAGGCGGCATGACCGGCCTGTGCGCGGCGCTCGCCGGCGCCGATTCGCTGATCGCCACCGGCGCCTTCGACGGGGTGCAGACCGAGAGCTTGGCCAAAGCGGTGCTCGACAACGATCAGCTGGGGGCGCTGCGTCGCTATGTGCGCGAAAGCCCCATCGACGAGAGCACGGCTCTCATGGACGACATCATCGCGGTCGGTATCGGCGGGCACTTCCTCGCGCGCAAGAGCACCCGCGCCTACTCGCGCAGCGAGATCTGGCGGCCCCAGGTGTTTCAGCGCGGCTCGTTCGAAGAGCATCAGGCGCCGGGGCGCTCCCTGATCGAAGAGGCCGTCCAGCGCGCTCACGAACTGCTGGTGAGTCACGAGGTAGCGCCGCTCGCGGAGGACGCGGCCCGTGAGATCGCCGCGCTCGTGGCGCGTCACGAGGCCTTGCGGCCCTGACGAGGGAGGCTCGATGGCGAGAGCCCGCATGACGTACCTCTCGGCGGCCGAGCGTCAGTTCGTCCACGAGCAGACCGCCTTCATCCTCGAGGAGGTCGGTGTCGGCTACAACACGCCGGCCGCCATCGACCTGCTGGAGGAGGCGGGCGCAGAGGTCGACCGTGCGCGCCTGCGTGCGCGGCTCCCGTGGGAGCTCGTCGAGCGCTGCCTTGCGACCTGCCCGCACCAGGTGCGCCTTGCGGGGCGCGCGGCGGGCACGGACATCGTGCTCGGGGACGGCTCCCTCACGTTCTGCACCGACGGTACGGGCACGTACATGTACGACGACGTCACCGGGGTCCGCAGCGAAGGCACGGCGCAGGCGCTGCGGCAGGTGATGCGCCTCTTCGACGCGCTCCCCGAGGTGGACTACGCGTGGCCGTCGATCTCGGCCCGCGACCTCGATCCGCTGACGGCCGGTCTGGAGATCGAGGCCGTCTCCCTCGACTGTTTCAGCAAGCATGTGCAGGATGAGGTCCGCGAGGTGGCGCACGTGAAGCCGCTGCTCGAGATCTTCGCGGCGGTGGCCGGCGGGTCACTCTGGGATCGGCCCATCTTCAGTACGATCAACTGCACCATCGCCCCGCTACAGCACGAGCGCGAGATGACAGAGGCGACGATGGCGCTCGTCAAGGCCGGCGTGCCGGTGCTGATCCTGCCCATGCCACTCACCGGCACGACCTCGCCGATGACGGTCCTCGGCACGAGCATCATCAACATGGCGGAGCTCCTGAGCGCCGTCGTTCTCTTTCAGCTCGCGCAGCCGGGCTGCGGGCTCATCTCCGGGGTGGGCGCGGCGGCCGCCAACATGCGTACCGGCGCCTACCTCTGTGGTGCGCCCGAGGTCGGGCTCATCAACGTGATCTGCATCGAGATGAGCCGTTTCTACGGGCTGCCGGTGACCGGCAGCGCCGTGACCAGCGACGCCAAGGCGAGCAACCTGCAGGCCGGCTCCGAGGGCATGCTGACGGGCCTCGCCTGCGCCCTCGCAGGGGCCGACAGTATGCTTGCCTTCGGCCTGATCGACGGCGCCGAGACGGTGAGTCTTGCCAAAGTCATGATGGACTGCGACATCGTGGGGATGATCGAGCGATTCATGCGCGAGGACCCCGTGGACGCCACCACCGCGCTCACCAGCGACATCGCCGCTGCGGGAGTCGGCGGCCACTTCCTGGGCGCGAGGAGCACCCGCCGGTTCTATCGCGCGGGGGAGCTCTGGCAGCCGCGCGTGTTCCAGCGGGAGCCGTATGAGACGTACGCCGGCAGAAGCCTGGCGCAAGATGCCGCCGAGCAAGCCCGGGAGCTTCTGGCGACGCACGCGGTGGCGCCACTTGCGGATGACGTCGCCGCGGAGATCGACGGCGTCATCGAGAGCTACGCGCGGAGCGTGGGCGCGCCGCAGGCGCGCGTGCATTGGCGCGAGCGGGCATGAACGGCGCCTTCGTGCAGATCGCGCCCACGGCGGACCTGGCGGCCGTCCGCCGCCTGGGAGTCGCCTGTGGGCTGGAGGACTCCGGGCGCGGCGACGAGCAGATCGAGGCAGCGTGGGGCGCCTTCGCCGGCGAACGCCTGGTGGGCGCCATCGTCCTCGAGAACAACCAGGGTCTGGAGACGGTCAACTGGATGGCGGTGGACGGCGATTACCGGCGCCGCGGGATCGCCGGCCGCCTGTATGCGGCGCTGGAGCGCGAAGCGCTGGCCCGCGGCATCACCCGTCTCTGGGTGACGGCCCGCACTCCCGCCTTCTTCCTGTCGCAACGCTACGACGCAGTGGCCGAGGGCGACGAGCGGGAGATCCTCATGGGCAAGTGCCCGGAC
>JAPLCL010000078.1 GCA_026392265.1 Actinomycetota bacterium | reverse complement strand
GAACGAGACGTTCCAGCGCAGTACCGCCGTGTGGCTGTCGGCGGCAGCGGAGGCCAGGGCCGCCTCGATGGCGACGAGCTCCCGCCGCGTGCGCCGCTCCGCCGCCAGCATCGCCACGTGGGACTCGACGATCTCGCGGAACTCCCACATATCCTGCACTTCGTCTCCCTTGGCCTCCATCCATGCGACCCAGATGCGACCGAGCGTCTCGATATCTCCGACCCTCGTGCCGCCGTGCGCGCCGCGGCTCGTGACGAGGTAGCCGTTGGTCTCCAGCGACCTGAGGCCCACGCGCAGTGTGAGCTGGGAGATGCCCAGCCGCTCGGCGAGGTCGCGGCCGGATGGTAGCCAGTCGCCCGGAGAGAGTTCGCCGGAGAAGATGAGCCCCCGGATCACCCGCGCGACGCCGTCGCTGGCGCTGGGCGTGTCGAGGGGTGCAACGTCCAGGGCGCCCCCAGCCTTTGGCGCTGCCGTCTGTCGCGACTCAGCCATACCTGCATCGCCCTTGTCTTCGTCGGGTGCAAGAGAGTCACGTCCTTGACCCCATTGCGTGAATGACTTACTCTTTCATTATATGGGAACCTGTCAAGGGGAGACGTGTAGTGACAGCGCTCGCATTCAGCGACGGTGAGTCCCTCCGATGATCGAGTTCGTCATCCACGGTCGCGGCGGTCGCGGCGGCGTGACCTTGGCCAAGCTGATCGCCGGCGCGTACTACCGGCGCGGCCTTCACGTACAGGCTTTCGGCATCTACGGCGCCGAGCGCACCGGGGCGCCGGTACAGGCCTACGTGCGCGTCGACGAACGCGAGATCGACGTGTACGGCGCCATCGCCACCCCCGACCACGTGATCATCGTCGACCCTTCACTCGTGTCGCCGGCGGTGGCGGCGGGCGAACGCTCGGGTGGGTGGATCGTCATCAATACCGGCCAGCCACCAGAGACCTTCGCCGGCGTGTTCCCCGGGCGCAGGGTCGCGACGGTCGACGCCAATGCGATCGCCGTCGCCCACGGCCTGGGCACGCAGGCGGTGCCCATCGTCAACACGGCCCTGCTCGGCGCCATGGCGCGCGTGCTCGGAATGGAGATCGCCGCTGCGGAGGGGGCGCTGGGCGACGCCGGCTTCGGTGGCGCCAACGTGGCGGCGGCGCGCGCCGCGTTCGCAGAGGTCGTCACCACCGAGGAACCCGGGGAGATCGCGCAACCCGTGCTCGCGGAGCAGCACGCGAGCATGAGCTTTCTGGACGAGCGCGTGGGCGCCCGGCCCAGCACGCACACGGGCGCCTGGGCTTCCCGGCTGCCTCACTCACGCGAGCTCCGTCCGCTCTGTAACGACTCCTGCCCGGCCGGTAACGACGTGCGCGGCTTCGTGCAGGCCGCGGCCGCCGGCGACGATGGCCGGGCCTTGGCGATCCTCCTGGAGACTTCGCCGTTCCCCGGTACCTGCGGCCGCGTCTGTCCGGCGCCGTGTATGGACGCGTGCAACCGGCGCGAGCTCGACGGCGCGGTGGACGTGCGCGATATCGAGCGCGCACTCGCAGAGTGCGCCGCCTGGCCGCGTCCTCAGCGGCCTTCCGGTGGCGCCCCCGTGGCCGTGGTCGGCGCGGGGCCGGCCGGGCTTTCCGGCGCCTATCATCTGGCGCGGCTTGGCCATCCGGTCACCGTCATCGAAGCCGCGCCCGAGCTCGGTGGCCTACTTCGTGGGGGCATCCCGGAGTACCGGCTGCCGCGCGTTGTGCTGGAGCGCGAGATCGAGTTCATCCTGGACCACGGCGTCGAGGTGCGTACCGGACAGCCGGTCGACCGCGCCGGACTCCGGCGCGTGGCGCGTGAATACTCCGCCGTGCTGGTGGCAACGGGGCAGCAGAGCCTGCGCGCCCTGGACGTACCCGGCGCGATGGCCGGCGTCGTCGAACAAGGTCTGGAGTTCCTGGCGCACACGCATGCCGCCGCCGAGGATCTGAGCGGAGCAGCGGTCGTGATCGTCGGCGGCGGCAACACGGCCGTGGATGCGGCCCGCACCGCCGTGCGGCTCGGGGCGCGCGACGTGCGCGTCGTATATCGGCGGACGCGCGCCGAGATGCCGGCCATCGCCGAGGAAGTCGATGAGGCGCTCGCGGAAGGCGTGGTGATCGAGGAGCTGCTCTCGCCGGCGGGCCTCTGCGTGCGCGACGGGCGGACCAGCCTGGTGTGCCGGCGCATGGTACTCGGCGAACCGGACGAGAGCGGGCGGCCGTGCCCGACTGGCGTCGACGGCGACGAGGCGCTCGTCGAGGTGTCGTGCGACCGCTTGCTGCTCGCCGTGGGTCAGGATGGCGATCTTTCACTGTTCCCGCCGCCGGTCGCGCCGGTCGCGCCGTTCCGCGGTCCAATGTCCGTGGGGGGCGCCTCTGCGGCGGTCTACGTCTGCGGCGATCTCGCCGGCGGCGAGGGCACGGTATCGGCGGCCATCGGTAGCGGCCGGCACGCTGCCTTGGCCATCCACGCCGCGCTCGCCGGCGCGGAGGGAGACAGAGAAGCAGGGTCGCTTGCTGCCGAGCGTCCGCGACCCGCCGGCCCCATCGCCGAGCGGCCGGAAGACGCGCCGCTCGCCGGCCCCGAGACCGTCCATCTCAGGGCATTTCCGCGGATCCCCCCGGAGCCGGTCTCGCTTGCGGCGCCCCGCCTGCGCCGCCGCGACTTCGCGGAAGTGCGCCGTGGGTTCGCGCAGCGGTCCGGTCATGACCCCCTGACGGCGGAGGCCTCTCGCTGCTTCTCTTGCGGCGCCTGCACGGGCTGCGACCTCTGCGTCATCTAGCCACGAGCGCTCCTCACCGGGAACCAGGCCGCAGGGGCCATGCTGGCAGCCGCCGGCGAGGCCAACCGCGTGGCCCGCGGCTGCTGCAGCGGTGTGTACCCCATCACGCCGCAGACGGAGATCATGGAGAGCCTCACGGCCTACCCCTTCACCAAGGGCGCCGTGGTGACGGTGGAGTCCGAGCACAGCGCCATGGGAGTCTGCATCGGGGCGTCCATCGCCGGCGCCCGCGCCTACACGGCGAGCGCCGCCAACGGGCTGCTCTACATGACCGAAAACGTGTTCGCGGCCGGCTACTATCGCCTGCCCATCGTCCTGGTCGCCGCCAACCGCACCATCGGCCCTCCCTGGAACATCTGGGTTGATCAGGGGGACAGCCTGGCGCTCCGGGACGCCGCCATGCTGCAGTTCTACTGCGAGTCGCACCAGGACCTCGTGGACACCATCCTGGTCGCCTTTCGCGTCGCCGAGGACCCCCGCGTCCTGCTCCCGGCTCTCGTCGCGCAGGACGGCTTTGTGCTCTCTCACGCCCTGATGGACGTCGACCTTCCGGACCAGACGCAGGTCGATGCCTTCTTGCCGCCCCTCGACCTTCCCCACCGTATCAGGCGGGACCACCCGCGGATCTACGGCGGGCTGACGTGGCCGCGCGACACCCAGCGCCAGCGCGAGGACATCGAGCACGCCATGCAGGCTGTGCCGCACGTCATGGAGGGGGTGCTTGACGAGTTCGAGACCGTTTTCGGGCGGCGGCCCGCCGGGGCCTTCCCCGCCGCCTGTACGGACGATGCGGACCTCGTGATCGTCGCCTGCAACACCATGGCGCGCACGGCGATGCACGTGGTGGAGGCCCGACGCGCCCGTGGCGAGCGCGTGGGCCTCGTGCGGGCCAAGCTGTTTCGCCCCTTCCTGCGGGACGAGCTCGTGCGGGCGCTCGGTTCGGCGCGCCGCGTGGCGGTGCTGGACCGCAACCACTCGCCGGGTTCCGGAGGGATCTTCTGGGCCGAGGTCGTCGCCAGTCTCGCGGGGCGCTCAGACGTCCTGGTCCAGGATTACATCGTGGGCCTCGGCGGCACGGATGTGCCGCACGCGGTGATCGACGCCATCGTGGACGACCTGGCCGCGCGTGAGTGCGCCGGCCCCCCTGTGTTCTTCGAAGAGGGAGGGTGATGGCTGACGATCCGGCCCAGGGCGCGGGCGCCGTGGTCACGCGCAGCGAGCCGCTGTGGCGCCCCGGCAACAGCGCCTGCGCGGGCTGCGGCATGTCTCTGGGCCTGCAGTGGCTCGATCAGGCCCTTCACGGCGGCATGCTCACGCTGGTGGTACCGGCGTGCTGCGCGGTGGCCACGCCGGGAGCGTTTCCCGACAGCGCCTACGGCGTGCCGGCTGTTGGCAGCACGTTCGCCAGCTCGCCGGCCGTGGCCACCGGCGTGAGTCGTGTCCACGAGCTGAACGACGAGCCCGACCCTACGATCTGCTGGGCCGGAGACGGCGGCACCTACGACATCGGGATGGCGACTCTCTCCGCGGCGGCAGAGCGCAACGAGGACGTCATCTACGTGTGCTACGACAACGAGATCTACGGCAACACCGGCGGTCAGCGCAGCAGCGCGACCCCCGCCGGCGCGCGGACGACCACCACGCCCGCGGGAAAGCCCGAGCCGAAGAAGGACGTGATGGCGATCATGGCGGCACACGGGGTGCCCTATGCGGCCACGCTGTCGCTGGCGCACCACGACGACTTCATGCGCAAGCTGGCCGTGGCTCAGACGACCCGCGGTTTTCGCTTTCTGCTCCTCCTGTCTCCCTGCCCCGCGGGCTGGAAGTCGGAGCCCGCCGACACGGTGGAGCTGTCCCGGCTCGCCGTCGCCTGCGGGGTGTTCCCGCTCTACGAGGTGTTCAACGGACGCCGGTACCGCATCAATGCCCGCGCGGACGGGACCCCGCTCGAGGACTATCTCGCGCGGCAGAAACGGTTTGCAGGGGTGGCGTTCGACGTGGAGGCTGCGCGCACCGCCACAAAAGAGAAGTGGGCGCGGCTCGAGGCGCTGGCCGCGAACTTCCCCACTACCGACGTCTCGGTGACCGGCGACGCGGGGCATCTCTGGCTGCGCGTGCTGGTGGAGGACAGGCCGTCCGTGCTGGCGCGCGTCGCCGGGCAGGTCTCGCGCCGCGGCGTCAACATCGAGACCGTGGTCGTCCGCCACCTGCCCGACCGCGCCCACACGTACATCACCCTGGGCGTCGACGCCGACGAGGCGACCGCAGAGCGCGTGGCACGCGGCATCGCCCGCCTGGACGCCGTCGTCGACGTGGAGCCGTTCGTGGGCGAGTGCCCGGAGCCGCAGGCTGAGCAGGAGCCGAAGGCTGAGATGCGACCCGACCCCGACACACCGCCGACCGTGAGGTGATCGACATGGCGCTCAACAAGATGATCCCCATCGAAGAGGCAGTGGCCCGCGTAGAGTCGGGTATGACCCTGGCCCTGGGGGGGTTCCTCGGTCAGGGGGTGCCGCTCACGCTCATCCGCGCGCTGAAGGCGCGGCCGGTCCACGACCTCGTGATCTGGTCCAACGACGGCGGCTACGGGGACGATGGCGTGGTCGAGCTCGTCAAGGCCGGGATGGTGCGTGAACTGCACTGTTGTCACATCGGCTACACGCCGGCTGTGGGTCGGGCTGTCGAGGCCGGGGACCTCGAGCTGGAGTGGGTCCCCCAGGGCAACCTTATCGAGATGCTGCGCTGCGGGGGCGCCGGTCTTGGCGGCTTTCTCACGCCCGTCGGTGTCGGCACGGCCGTCGAAGAGGGTCACCAGAAAGTGACCGTAAACGGCCGCACCTATCTGTGGGAGAGGGCCGTGCGCGCGGACGTCGCGTTCGTGCGCGCACACGCCGGCGACATCGTCGGCAACCTGTGCTTTCGCGGTACGGCGCGCAACTACAACACCACGGTCGCGACCTGCGCCGACTACGTGATCGCCGAGGTCGAGCACGCCTACAGCGCCGGCGAGCTCGACCCGGAGAAGGTGCACGCGCCGGGCGTCTTCGTGGACGCCGTCGTGCGCGCCGACGTGAGCTACTGCGGGGTGCGGCGATGACGCCCGACTGCCGCTGCAACATCGCCGCCCGCGCCGCTCGGGAGCTCGAGGACGGGCAGGTCACCAACCTCGGCGCCGGCATCCCCATGCTGGTCGCCAACTACATCCCCGCGGGCATCGATGTCGTCATCCAGGCGGAGAACGGGATCACAGGTGTGGGCCCCGTCTCGCCGCCCGGCACCGAGGACCCGGATCGCCGCAACGCCGGCAATCTCTTCGTCACGCTGCTGCCCGGAGGCTGCTACTTCGACACGGCGACCTCGTTCGCGATGATCCGCGGCGGACGCGTCGCCGCGACGATGCTCGGCACCCTGCAGGTGGACGGCGACGGCAACATCGCCAACTACGAGATGCCGGGCAGGAAGATCGGTATGGGCGGCGCCATGGACCTCGTCGCCGGGGCGCGCACCGTCTACGTACTCACCGAGCATTGTGCCAAGGACGGCTCCGCAAAGCTGGTCGCCCGCTGCACGCTGCCGCTGACGGGCGCCGGCGAGTGCGATGTCATCATCACCGAACGGGCGCTCTTCCGGCGCCGGCCGGAGGGCGGTTTCGCCCTCGAGGAGGTGGCCTGCGGCCACACGCTCGAGGAGATCGCCGCCTGCACCGAGATGACGTACACGGTGGCCGATGAAGTGAAGCTGGACGCGTACTGACCGGTCTGACTCGGGCGCCTGACGTTCACCCGTCCTCCCTCATCGAGTACACTATGACGACCCTCCGGGGACCCGGCCCCACACCCGTGGGTCGCCGCGCCGCGCCCGGCCGTTCGTGAAGGAGTCGAGAACCCCATGGACGACAACCTCATCGACGACAATCACCTCGTCAAGACCCGCGAGATGTTCGCCAAGTGCCAGGATGTCGTCTCGGGCGGCGAGTCCAGCTATGCGCGCCTCATCGGCACCCGCCCGATCGTGATGGATCGCGGCGAAGGCGCCTACTTCTTCGACGTGGACGGCAACGCCTACATAGACTGGTGCATCGGCTACGGGCCGATGATCTTCGGCCACCGGCCCAAGCCCATCCTCGACGCGATCATCGCGCAGATCAGCCAGGGTGGCATGCTCTACACCTTCCCCCATGAGCTCGACTACGAGGTGGGGCGCAAGATCGTCCAGGCGGTCCCCGGCATCGAGCAGGTGCGCTTCGCTAACTCGGGCAGCGAGGCCACGCAGGCTG
>JAPLCL010000222.1 GCA_026392265.1 Actinomycetota bacterium | reverse complement strand
CTCGAGGGCCGTGAGTACGTTGGGCAGGACGCCGTAGCCGTAGCGCTCGATCTTCGCGGCGTCATAGATGTCGTAGCCCAAGGCGAGGATGATGTTGCCGACCTCGAGCTCGACGATCTGGTCGACCTCATCGAGATCGATGCAGCCCTTGGGGCACTTCTTGGCGCACACGCCGCACTTCGCGCCGTCGCTCTGCACGTACGTGCAACTCTGCCCGTCCACGAGGTAGGCGTTGGGCACCGCCTGCGGGAAGGGCATATAGACGGCCTTACGCTCGGCGATGCCACTGTCGAATTCGCTGGGCGTGCGCTGCGGGCAGACCTCCGTGCAGGCGTTACAGGCCACGCAGGCGCGTACGTCCACGCGGCGCGCCTTCTTGCGCACCTTGACGATGAAGTCTCCCGGCGAGCCCGACACTTCCTCGACCTCCGAGTAGGTCATGAGGTCGATCATCTCGTGCTGCCCCACCGCCACCATCTTCGGCGTGAGGATGCAGGCAGCGCAGTCGAGGGTCGGGAAGGTCTTGTCGAACATCGCCATGTGGCCGCCGATGGTGCCGGTGCGCTCGACGAGGAAGACCTGCTTGCCGGCGTCGGCGATCTCGAGGGCGGCCTGAATGCCGGCGATGCCGGCGCCGACGACGAGTGTGCCCGGATGTGTCGGGGTCGTGTCGGGAACGGCGGCCAGCCCATACGGCACGCCGAAGGTCGCGCACGCGAGCACGGACTTGGCGCGCACCGTGCCGATGCCGAACGAAGCGCCGTGCTCGCGGAACGAGGCGAGCCGGACCTCCGAGGGGTCTCCGCCGGCGTTCCTCATCGCGGTCGTGAACGCCGGTTTGAAGAAGCCGGGGGAGTCGCCGGCGATGACCACTCGCTGCAGTTCGTTGGCGCGGATGTCGGCGGCCAGCGTCTCGATGCTGAGGGCCGGCATGGTGCCCAGGTCCTTGACCATCTCCACATTGGGGAGATTGCCCGCATAGCCGACCACCGAGTGGAGGTCGACAGCGTCCAGGTCGCCGGTGCCTGTCTGACAGAGATACACGCCGGTCCTCATAGATGCCTCCACGGCTCGAGATTCGACGGACCAGGTCATAGCCCCACAGTTGGACCAAGTAGATATGAGGTTATCAACCCATCGCAATAGGGTGAAGGCCCTATAGTCTCCGTCTTCTGGGAAGTGCCCGGCGCGGCATCCGTGGCTGCGTTGCGCCGCGCCGCGTGGGGTGCCTCGTGCGGTCGGCGCCGCCTTCGGATAGGGTAGGAGCACTAGGCCCATCGCGATCATGGACTCAGGATGAGACTCAGTGCGCTCAGGCTGGCCGGGCGGCCGACGCTCCAACGCGTGGTGCTCGTCGATGTCCTCGTCGTCTTCGTCGGCGCCGTGGCCGGCACGCTCCTGGCACGGCGTTTCAGCGGCGTGAGTCCGTGGCTGCTCATCGCCGTGTTTTCCACGGTCGGCGCGATCGCGCTGGCGCTCGCCGACTACCTCGTTCTGCGCTCGGCGTTCAGCTCGTTCGAACAGCTGAGCCGGGCGATGGCCGCGACACATATGGGCGGTCACGGCCGGTCGGTGCCCTCCGACAACTCCCACCCCGACCTGCGCACGGTGTCGGACGCCCTCGCCGAGATGGTGGACAGGATCGCGGGGGAGTCACGCGCCTACTCCTCGATGATCTTCGAGTCGATCGAGGACGAGCGGCGCCGTATCGGCCGCGAGCTTCACGACGAGACGAGTCAGTCGCTGGCCGCCGCGCTGCTCAACATCGACATGGCCCTGGGCGGATTCGAAGGCTGCAGCCCCGAGGTGCAGGACCGCGTGGCAAACGCGCGCTCGCTGATCACGCACTGCCTCGCGCAGATCAAGCTACTGGTGTACGATCTGCGGCCTTCGATGCTCGACGACTTCGGCCTTGCCCCGGCCCTGCGCTGGTACGTGAAGACGCACCTCGACCTGTCGGGACTCACGGTCGAGACCGATCTCGAAGCCACCGACCGCAGGCTTCCCGCCGAGGTGGAGACGGGGCTGTACAGGATCGCGCAGGAGTCCCTCTCGAATGTCGTGAAGCACTCCGCCGCGACGCGCGCGACGGTGCGCCTCGAGACCCGGCCCGGGTATGCCGTGCTGGCGGTGGAGGACAACGGTGTCGGCTTTGACCGTGAACACGCGGGGGCCGACGCCGAAGACCGCTACGGCGTGGGTATGCTGTCCATGCGGGAGAGAACGGCGGCCTTGGGGGGGACTTTTCGGGTCGAGTCCGCCGTGGGCCGCGGCACGCGCATCAATGTCGTGATCCCGCTCGAAGAAAGGACGGAGGAGTGACAGACGCAGCGGAACTCGAGATCGAGGTCATCAAGGTGCTGCTCGTGGACGACCACAGGATCCTGCGGTAGGGCCTTCGCGCTTTGCTCTCGGAGCAGGCCGGCCTGGTCGTCGTGGGGGATGCGAGCGACGGGGAAGAGGCGGTCGCGCTGGTCGCCGAGTCGCACCCGGACGTGGTGGTC
>JAPLCL010000180.1 GCA_026392265.1 Actinomycetota bacterium | reverse complement strand
GCAGACGGCTCCCGGCCGGCTGGGACGCCGACCTGCCCGTGTTCAAGCCCGAGGACGGCGCCGTGGCGACGCGGTCTGCCTCGGGCAAGGCCATCAACGCCCTGGCGACGCACCTGCCCACGCTCATCGGCGGCTCGGCCGACCTGGCGCCGTCTAACAACACCTGGATCAAGGACGCGCCCGCTCAGCAGGCGGACACCCCCGAAGGCCGCAACTTCCACTTCGGCGTGCGCGAGCTCGCCATGGCGGCCATGGGCAACGGCTTCGCCGTGCACGGCGGCATCCGCCCCTACGTGGCCACGTTCTTCGTCTTCGTGGACTACATGCGCCCCGCCATGCGACTCGCGGCGCTCATGGGGCTCCCCGTGACCTACGTGCTCACCCACGACAGCATCGGCGTGGGCGAAGACGGCCCCACCCACCAGCCCGTCGAGCACCTCGCCATGTTGCGCGCCACGCCCAACTTCACCGACCTGCGTCCCGCCGACGCCAACGAGACCATCGAGGCCTGGAAGATAGCTCTGCAGCATGACGACGGCCCTGTCGGCCTCATGCTGACGCGTCAGAACCTGCCGACCATCGACCGCACCAAGTACGCGCCGGCGAGCGGCATCGCCCGCGGCGCCTACGTTCTGGGTGACGCCGCCGGCGACGCGACCCCCGACGTGATCCTCATCGGCACCGGCAGTGAGGTCGCCCTGGTGCTCGAGGCGCACGAGCGCCTGGTCGCCGAGGGCGTGCGCTCGAGGGTCGTCAATATGGCGTCCTGGCGGCTCTTCGAGCGGGAGGACGCCGCGTACCGTGAGAGCGTCCTGCCGGCCGCCTGCCACCGCCGCTTGGCCGTCGAGACGGGCGTCACCTTCGGGTGGGAGCGCTGGGTCGGTGACGGCGGCGAGGTCATCGGCCTGGACCACTACGGAGCCTCGGCCCCGGCCGGGATCCTGTTCGCGCAGTTCGGGTTCACCGTCGACAACGTCTACGATCGGGCCAAAGCCCTGCTGGACCGCGCCGCCGAGTAGGCGGCGCGCGACGACGTGTTGCCTCGGGCCGGGGCGCCGCAAGCGGCGTCCCGGCCTTCGGTCTGCGCGTTTCGTTTGACCGAACGCGCCCGGCAGCCGATCGCCGATGATCACGGGACTGCACTGCCCGCTGTCGCTGGTGAGCGCCCCCGAAAGCCTTGCGTCGAATCCCCCCTTGACAACGAGTCTGGACATCTTAGGATTCGATCATCTCTGAACGGTCATGCCCGATCATGATCGGTCAGCTCCAGGTCGAAGGCTGCGAGGAGAGCCCGTTGTTCGTTTCTCACGCTCCAGAGATGATCCCGGCCGAGAGGCGCGCGCGCATCGTCGAGGCGCTGGAGGTCCAGCGCGTCGTCAAGGTCGCCACGCTGAGCGAGGCCCTGGGCGTCTCGGAGATCACCATTCGTCGCGACCTGGACATGCTCGAGCGAGAGGGCTTGCTCGCCCGTTCCTACGGCGGCGCCGTGCTGAGAAAGCGCTCGACGGACGATCAAAGCCGCGAAGGCGCCGAGGTGGAGCAGGCAGCAGAGAAGGGGCGGATCGCCAAAGCTGCCGCCGCGATGATCGAGCCGCACGACACCGTGTTCCTCGGCTCGGGCACGACCGTGGCCCACATACTGCGCTATGTCGACCCCGAGCTTGAGGCACGCGTCGTCACTCCCAGCCTGGGTGCCGCCGCGGAGACCCAGGGCCTGCACCTCGAGATCGTCTTCCTGGGCGGTCTCTACCGCCCTCAGCTGAACACTGTCGAAGGCACATGGCCGCTCGACATGATCGTTCAGTTCAACGCCGACAAGGCGTTCCTCGGGGCCGATGGCCTGGACACGAAGGCGGGCCTCACGACGCCGAGCATCGCGGTCGCCGGGATCGAGCTCGCCATGATCCGCCGCACACGCGGCGAGGTCGTGGTGCTGGCCGACAACAACAAGATCGGGCTCGTTTGCCCCGTGGTCATCTGCCCCCTCGATCAGATCGACGTGGTGCTGGTCGATACCGGGGTCGACAAGAAGGTCCGCGACGAGATCCAACGAGCCGGCCCCCGCTGTGAGGCGGTCTGACGGCGACGGTTCTGCTGTGAGTATGGAATGACGCGACACGGGAGCACCACATGACCGACGAACAACGGCAGCCCATCGATGAAGAGATCGGCATGGGCACGGTAGACAGGGAACAGGCCAAGGTCTTTCAGGACGAGGCTGTGCGAGTCGTCGATGCAGGCAAACAGAAGGGCGTCACGCTGCGCATCATCGGCGCCTTGGCCTTCCACAATCACTGCCCCGAGTTCGGCTATTTCCAGGAGAAGCTGAACCGCGTGTACACGGACATCGACTTCGCCGGCTACGCCAAACAGTCCAAGCCGATCCGCGACCTTTTCAAGTCGATCGGCTACGACGAAGACGTGGAGATAAACGCCTTTCACGCCGAGGGCGGGCGCCTCATCTTCAACAACCCCAGCATCCCCCTGCACGTCGACGTCTTCATGGACAAGCTCGACTTCTGCCATCCCATCTACTGGAAAGGCCGCCTCGAAGTCGACGATCCCACGATCCCGCTCGCGGAGCTCATGCTCGAGAAGATGCAGATCGTCAAGATCAACGAGAAGGACATCATCGACACCATCATGCTGCTGCGCGAGCACCGGGTCGACGCGAGCGACGAGGAGTGCATCAACTCCGCGCACGTGGCCAAGCTGTGCGCCGCGGAGTGGGGCCTCTGGCGCACCACGACGATGAACCTCGACAAGGTGCGCGACTACCTCCCCCACCTCGATCTGACGGAGGAGGACAAGAGCATCGTGGCACGGCGTATCGCCGAACTTCGTACGGCAATGGACGACTATCCGAAGGGCGCGAAGTGGAAGCTCCGGGCCAGGGTCGGTGACAAAGTGAGGTGGTACAAGACCATCGATTAGCCACCGACGATGCGCTAACGTGGGGGGCGCCAGACGCGCACCCCACACGAGACCACGCAGTGCAGGCAAGGTGCGGGCATCACAGGCTCCCCGCACACGGACCTCAGGACAGGTGACCGCACGATGGCATTCTGGAAGAAGAAGGACGACGCCGGAGCGAAGGCGACGCGGGTGTTCTTCGCCACCGATATCCACGGGTCCGAAAGGACCTTCCGCAAGTTCCTGAACGGCGCCAAGTTCTACAAGGTCGACCACATCATCATGGGCGGCGACATCACGGGCAAGTTCCTCGTGCCGATCGTCCACGAACACGACAGCCACTATCGGGTCACGCTGCAGGGCACGACCGAGTCCATCGAGGGCGACTCCGCCCTGCAGGCCGTCAAGGAGCGCATCGAGACACTGGGCTTCTACCACGTGACGCTCGAAGAAGACGCGCTGCACGCCATGCAGGAGAATCCAGGCGAGATCGACAGCCTGTTCCGGCGCCTCGGCCGCGAGCGCCTCGAGCGCTGGATCGCGCTGGCCGACGAGCGCCTCGCCGGCACGACCGTCAAATGGTATGTGACGGGGGGCAACGACGACCCTATGGACGTGCTGAGCGTGCTGGAGAACATCGAGAGCGACCATGTCATCAACTGCGGAGGTCGAGGAGGAGGTGCTGGAGGGATACCTGGAAAAGGCGGTAGAGGGCATCGACGACTTCACGAGCACGATCTTCAACTTCCACGTGCCGCCCTACGATTGCACATTGGACGACTGCCCCAAGCTGGACTGGTCCACCGATCCGCCCACGCCGGTCGTGGTCGCCGGGGTGGCACAGTCCGCGCCGGCCGGTAGCACGGCAGTGCGCAAGATCGTGGAGAAGTACCAGCCGATGCTTCAGCTCTGCGGTCACATCCACGAGTCGCGGGGCTTAGTCAAGGTCGGCAAGACGACCGTGATCAACCCCGGCAGCGAATACGGCGAGGGCATCCTGAGGGGATGCATCGTGAACCTTCAGCCAGGCAAGGTCGCCGGCTACCAGATGACGTCGGGGTGACGTCGGCCGCTTGCCTGTGGCACGTAAGTGTATGGTCCGCTTCGCTACTTGATACGGGGGGTAGAGATGGCAACAGCAGCAGCAAAGCCTGAGGTCTTCAGCCGCAAGGCCTCGGGGCTGTCCCGGGTGATGTCGCCTGGGTCGGCGTTCATGTACAACTTCCTCACCATGGGCGTCATCTTCCCGTGGACGCTTGTCTGGGCGCCGGCGGCGTTCCCCGGCGTCTCCGTGTGGGCGGCGTGTCTGTTCGCGATCCTTCTTGAGCTTCCGATCGCGCTGGCCTACGTGTGGATGGCGACCGCCATGCCGCGCAGCGGCGGCGACTACGTGTTCCAGAGCCGCGTGCTCGGCGGCTCCATCGGGTTCCCGGTCGTGATGAGCGGCTTCGTGATCTGGATCGTGCAGTGGGTCGCTCTCGCCGGCTGGCTTCTCGCCACTCTCGGCGTGGCGCCGCTGTTCATGGGCCTCGGCGTCTACTACGACAGCAAGAGCCTCATCGACGCCGCCGTCTGGGCGCAGTCGGCGCAGGGCCACGTCATCATCAGCATCATCGGCGCGGCGGCGATGGCCGCCCTGCTGGTGGCCGGCTTCAAGAACTACGTGCGCCTGCAGTACTTCATGTTCGCCGGGACCGGCATCCTGGTGATCATCCTGCTGGTGCAGTTCCTGCGCACGTCGCCGGAGCAGTTCGCGACCGCGATGAACCACTTCTCCAACGTCGTCGATGGCCGCACCGGCTACTACCAGTGGGTTCAGAAGGACGTCGCCGATGCCGGCGTCAACCTCCTGCCCAAGTTCGCGCTCGGCGCCACGCTGCTGGCCGTGCCCATCGTGTGGACGAGCCTGCAGTGGGCCACCTACAGCGTGGAGCAGGGCGGCGAGATCAAGGGCGCCCGCGTCTTCAAGAACCAGATGTTCATCATCGTCGGTTCCATGGTCGCCATGGGCGTCTGCCTCGCCGCCCTCGCGTGGGCCGAGGAGAGGGCCGTCGGCACCGCCTTCTTCAACGCGGTGTCTCACTCCTACTACTACGTCGTCAGCGCCTCCGGCGACGGGATTGGCAGCGTCCTCCCCTTCCCCGGCATGTTCGCCATCGTGATCTCGCCCAACCCGATCATCACCATCCTCGTGTCGGTCTGCTTCATCCTCGCGGCGCTGCAGATCACCTGCAACTGCTACATCGGCATGACGCGCGTCATGGTCGGCATGTCTCTCGACCGCACGCTGCCGTCCTGGCTGTCCAAGGTCAGCCCGCGCTATCGCTCGCCGGTGAACGCGCACCTCCTCTACTTCTTGGCGGGGTGCGTCGCGATCTACGGCTACAACTACTGGGCCTCGTGGTACAGCATCACCTTGGGCGTGACGTTCGCCTGCGGCTACGTCTTCGTGATCAGCTGTCTCGCGGCCGCACTCATGCCGTATCGCGCGAAGGCCCTCTACGAGGCGTCGCCGGGTGCCAAGTACACGCTCGGCGGCTTCCCGCTCGTCACCATCTTCGGCATCATCGGCTTCGTCTTCGGCTCGGCTGCCTTGATCGCCTTCCTCACGAACGCGGGCTACGGCCTCAAGGGCACGCGCCCGTACGTCATCGTCGCCGGCATCTTCCTGATCTGCCTGGTCAGCTACTGGATCGGCCGGCAGTACAACAAGAGCAAGGGCATCGACGTCAACTACGCCTTCCTCGAGGTGCCGCCCGAGTGACCCCGTTGAACAAGCAGACGCACCGCCAGAACGCCGGGCCCGTGGGCCCGGCGTTCTGGCGGACGGCCACTGCTGCGGAGCGCTGTGATGGTCGAAATTGTGCACCTGACCTTGACAGCCTGTTGAGCGAGCCTATGATGTGTGCGACTCTGTTCGGTCTTGCCGAACGGCCAGGCGCGACGGCTCGGGGAGGCCGATGCCATCACAGGGAACACCTGAAGTCCACGAGATGATCCCGGCCGAACGGCGCGCACGCATCGTCGAGCTCCTCGAAGAGCGGCGCGCCGTCCGCGTGTCGCTGCTCAGCGACGACCTCGGCGTGTCCGAGATGACCATCCGCCGCGACCTCGAACGCCTGGAGCAGGAGGGGCTGCTGTCGCGCATGCACGGCGGCGCCATCCTCAAGCGACGCATGATCGAGGAGCCGCTGTACGTCACCAACGTGCGCACGCACTCCGAGGAGAAGCGCCGTATCGCCCAGGCGGCGGCGGCCATGATCAAGCCGGGCGAGACCGTGTTCCTCAGCTCGGGGACCACCGCCGCCCAGGTCCTCAGTCACGTCGACCCACAGATCAAGGCGCGCATCGTGACTCACAACGTCGGCGCGGTGTCCTCGGCGCAGAGGAGCTCCCTCGACGTGGTCTTGCTCGGGGGCTCGTACCGGCCTCGGTCTAACACCCTCCAGGGCGCCCTGCCCATCGAGATCGCCGGCCACTTTCACGCCTCCCGTTTCATCCTGGGCGCCGACGCTCTCAGTCTCGAAGAGGGCGTCACGACCCCGAGCATGGGCGTCGCCGGCGTGGAGCGGGCCATGATACGCCAGACGCGCGGCGAGGTGGTCGTGCTCGCCGACAGCAGCAAGGTCGGGGTCGTCGGCGACGTGGTGATAT
>JAPLCL010000323.1 GCA_026392265.1 Actinomycetota bacterium | reverse complement strand
CTGGTGATCGGCATCACCCAGTCGGGCGAGACGGCCGACACGCTCGCCGCCATGCGGCTCGCCCGGGAAGCCGGCTCGCCCGTCCTCGCGCTCTGTAACGTCATGGGCAGCCAGGCCACGCGCGAGGCGGACTACGTTCTGTACACGCGCGCCGGCTTGGAGATCGGCGTGGCGGCGACCAAGACGCACACATCCCAGGTCGCCGCTCTGCTGCTGCTCGCCCTGCGCCTGGCCTGGGCGCGTGGCGCGCAGAGCGAGGCCGAGCTCAAGCGGCTCGGCCACGAGCTGCGCGCTGTCCCCGAGCTCGTCCAGCAACTCCTCGAGCGCGATACGGCCGTCACGGCGATCGCTCAGCGCTACCACGACGAGCGCTTCTTCCTCTACCTGGGCCGCGGCATGGGCTTCGCCGTCTGCCTCGAGGGCGCCCTCAAGCTCAAGGAGATCAGCTACATCCCCACGGAGGCTTATGCGGCCGGCGAGATGAAGCACGGGCCGATCGCCCTGCTCGAAAAGGAGTCTCCAGTCGTGGTCGTAGCCGACGACAGCCCTGTCTTCCCGAAGCTGGTGAGCAACATCGAGGAGGTGCGCGCCCGTGGCGCCGACGTGATCGCTGTAGCCACCGACGGTAACGAGGTCATCGGCGAGCTGTCGCGCGACGTACTCTGGGTGCCCAAGTGCGACCACCATCTGGCGCCCATTCTCACAGTGGTGCCGCTCCAGCTCCTCGCGTACCACATCGCCGTGATCAAGGGCCTGAACGTGGACCAGCCGCGCAATCTCGCGAAGACCGTGACGGTGGAATGACGGCGACGGGCCACACGGCGGGCGGGTTCCCCGCCATCCCTCCCGGCGGCCTGCTCTTCGGCCTCGGCATCGACGTGATCGAGGCGGCCCGCATCCGGCGCTTGCTGGAGCGCCTGCCGAAGGCCTACGCGCGTTTGTTCAGCGACCGGGAGCGCGCCTACTGCGACGACTTCGCCGACCCCTTCCCGCGCTACGCGGCGCGTTTCGCCGCCAAGGAAGCGGTGGGCAAAGCGCTCGGAATCGGTATCATCGGGTTCGTGTGGCGCGATATCGAGGTACTCTCCGGAGGTAAACCCCTGGTCGCGCTGCACGGAGACGTCGCCCGTATCGCCGCCCATCTGGGGGTCACGCGTGTCGAGGTCTCGCTGAGCCATACCGGCGGCATGGCCTACGCCGTGGCCGCCGCCTTGAAGGAGGACGCCGATGGATGAGTCTCTGCTGCTCGGCCTGTACACCGCGGACGTCATGCGGCACATCGACGTGACCGCCATCCAGGGCGTCGGCATCCCCGGCGGTCATCTGATGGAGCGCGCCGGGCTGGCGGTCGCCGAGGAGATCCTCGAGCGGTATGAGCCCGAGGAGGCCGTCGTGTTCGCCGGCAAGGGCAACAACGGCGGCGACGGCTTTGTGGTGGCCCGCGAGCTCTTCAACGCCGGCGTGGAGGTCACCGTGTTCACGCTGGCCCCCGCCGGCGAGTACGCCGGCGACGCCAAGCTCAATCTCGACATCCTCGGCAAGCTGGGCGTCGATGTCCGCGAGGCGTTCGACGCCGAGGGCGCTCCCGCCGAGGACGCCATCATGATCGTCGAGATGGCCGACGTGGTCGTCGACGCGATCTTCGGCACGGGGTTCACGGGGGAGGCCAAGGGCGCCGCCGCGGCGGCTATCGAGCTCATCAACGAGGCCCCCGGCGCGGTGGTCAGCGTAGACGTCGCCAGCGGAGTGGGGGCCAGCACCGGCGCCATCCACGGTCCGGCGGTCTTCGCCGATCTCACTGTGGCGCTTCATGCCGCCAAGATCGGCCACTTTGTCACGCCCGGCGGGACGTTCAGCGGCGAGGTCGTCGTCTCGCCGATCGGCATCCCGCCGCTCTGCGATCACGACGCCGACGTCTGGCTGCTCACCGAGGACGGTCTGGCACCGCTCCTGGTGCTCAAGGGCGTGCTCGATCACAAGCGTTCGGTCGGTACCGTGCTCGTGGTCGGCGGCTCGAGAGGCATGACCGGCGCCGCCCATATGGCCGCGATGGCGGCGCTGCGCGCAGGGGCAGGGCTGGTGCACGCCGCCCTGCCGCAGGGGGCGGGCGGCGAGAAGCCGTTCCTCGAGGTCATCACCGTCGAGGTGCCCGGCGCCGCCGGTCAGTTCACGGCGGCGGCGCGCAGCGCGCTGTTCGCGCAGGCGGCGGGGCTCAACGCCGTGGCCGTGGGGCCTGGCCTGGGCCGCGCCGATGAGGCGCAGCTTCTGGTGCGCGAGCTGCTCGGCGTTGACCGGCCGCTGCTCCTGGACGCCGACGGACTCTACGCGCTCGGCGACCGCCCTGAGCTCCTGGCCGATCGCAGGATGCCGACGGTGCTCACGCCTCATGAGGGCGAGCTGGGCCGCCTGCTCGGCCTTCCGGCCGACGAAGTCGCGGCCCAGCGTCTCGAGGGCGTGCGTTCCGCCGCGCAGCGCAGCGGCGCGACGGTGCTCCTCAAGGGCGAGGCGACCATCGTCGCCGATCCGTCGGGACGGGCCTATGTCGTCCCGACCGGCAACCCCGGCCTGGCCACGCCGGGCACGGGCGACGTGCTCAGCGGCGTCATCGTCGCCCAACTGGCCAAGGGGCTCGGCGCCACGGAGGCGGCCTGCCTCGGCGCCTACCTTCACGGCCTTGCCGCCGACCTCGCCGCCGAGAACGCCGTGGGCACTGAGGGCATGGTCGCCGGCGACGTCATCCAGTTCCTGCCGGCCGCCGTCGAGCGGCTCAAGGCCGGCCCACAGGAGGAAGCCCATGAGCACCACTAAGCAGCCGGACGAGGGCGAGGCCCTCGCCCGTGACATCATGACCACGCCGGCCATCACCGTCGATCCCGAGCTCTCCGTCAAGGACCTCGCCGCCCTGTTTCGTGAGAAGCACATCGGCGGCGTGCCGGTGGTCGCTGACGGCAAGCTGGCCGGGATCGTCACCGAGGGCGACCTCATGGCGCTCGACGCCGACGTCCAGTACCCGCACTACTTCGAACTGTTCGACAGCATCATCTATCTGGGCAGCCAGAAGAAGTTCAAGGAGCAGCTGGAGAGGGCCGCCGCCGCTAACGTGGGGCAGTTGATGACACACCGCGACAAGGTCAAGACCGTTGGCCCGGACGACCCGGCGCGCGCCGCCGGGACGATCATGTCGCGCCATCGCTTCGATCGCGTGCCGGTGGTCGACGAGAACGACGTCGTGGTCGGTCTCATCACGCGCCACGACATCATGAAGCTCCTGGATCTGTAGATGCTTGCCGGCCGCCACAGGGCGCTGGCCGAGATCGACCTCGAGGCCATCCGCCACAACGTCCGCCGGTTGATGCGTGACCTGCCGCCCGGCGCCGTGCACTGCGCCGTCGTCAAGGCGAACGGGTACGGGCACGGTGCGGTCCCCGCGGCGCGCGCGGCGCTCGAAGCCGGCGCCACCTGGCTCGGCGTGGCCGCCGTGGCCGAGGCGGAGGAACTACGCGCCGCGGGCCTCACGGCACCGATCCTCATCTTTGGGCCTATGACCGGCCTGGAGCTGGAGGCCGCCGTGGCAGCCGGCGCCGACGTCGTCGTATGGTCGGCGCCGTTCCTGGCCGCGGCTCTGCGGCTCGGCGCCCGCGTCCACGTGAAGTTCAACTCCGGCATGGGTCGTCTGGGCGTCGACGAGCAAGAGACTCGCGCGTTGTGCGCCGGGGCTGCCGAGGATGGCCTGCTCGTGGGACTCATGAGCCATTTCGCCACCGCCGACGAAGCGGACACCACGTTCTTCGAGTATCAACTCGGGCGCTTTGCGGCGCTGGCCGGGGAGCTCGCGGCTCTCTACCCCGGCCTGCTTTGCCACACGGCCAACAGCGCGGCGACGCTGCGCGGACCGCGCGCCCACTTCGGCATGATCCGCACCGGTATCGCCATGTACGGTCTGGCCCCGAGCAACGATGACCCGTTCAAGGACGACCTGCGGCCGGCGATGAAGCTCTCCTCGTACGTCGCCGGCGTGCGCGTGGCCGCTCCCGGCGACTCGGTGGGCTACGGGCGGCGCTTCATCGCCGACGCGCCGACGCGTATCGGTATCGTGCCCATCGGCTACGCCGACGGCGTGAGCAGGCTGCTCACCAACCGCGGCGATGTGCTGGTCGCCGGCCGGCGCTGTCGCATCACCGGTACCATCAGCATGGACCAGCTCACGGTGCGGCTGCCCGACGACTGGGGCAGACCCGGCGACGAGGTCGTCTTCTTCGGCGCGGCCGGAGACGGCGTGGAGGGTCGCGCCGGCGAGTCGTGGACGGGGGGCACCAGTGCCCGCCGCGATGCCCCGGACGCGCCGCGCATCCTCTGCGAGGAGGTGGCCCAGCTGCTCCAGACCATCAACTACGAGGTCGTCTGCGACGTGGCGCCGCGGGTGGTGCGCCGCTACCGCGGCGTCGGCCCCGCGGCCTGAGGCGCCCTTGAGCGCCGGTCCCGAAGAAAGTGCGCCACCGCTGTCGCCCGACGAGGTCACGGCGGCGGCTCGTTTTGCCCTGGGGCCCGGCGAAGCCGGCTGGCTCGTGGGCGGCTGCCTCCGCGACGAGCTGCTGGGCCTGCCGGTCCGCGATGTCGACATCGTCGTCGACGGCGCTGCCGAGCCGTTTTCGAGGAATCTGGCGGAACGGCTTGGAGGAGCCGTGTTCGCCTCGTCAGACGCGTTCGGCACCTGGCGCCTCGTGCTCGGCGACATGCACGTCGACGTCGCTCCACTGCGCGCTCGGGCGGCCGCGCCTGCGGCCGGGCCGCCCGACCCGGCCACGCGCGGCGCCCGTCTGGAGGCCGACCTTCGCGCCCGCGACTTCACGGTCGACGCGATGGCGCGGCCGCTTGACGGCGAGGAGCTCGTCGACCCTCTGAGCGGCCTCGACGATCTCGCCGCGCGCCGCTTGCGGCTCTGCTCGGCCTCGGCGCTCGACGACGATCCGCTGCGGGTCGTGCGTCTCGCCCGTCTGGCCCGCAGGTTCGACCTGTTGCCGGACACGGCCGCCACGGCGGCGGCGCTGCGCGCCGCCGCCGGACTTGCGGCCGTGAGCGGCGAGCGCCTCCGCGACGAGCTCTCGGCGGTGCTCGCCACCGGCGACGCGGCCGCGGCCTTCCGCGACCTCGCCGTGTGGGGAGCCCTGGCGGTGATCCTGCCCGAGCTCGATGATCTGCGCGGCGTCGAGCAGAACCCGTATCACCACCTCGACGTGTTCGAACACACGCTCGAGGCGCTCACTTACGTGCGCGGCGTCGTGGTGCAGCTCGGAGGCGTCGGGCACCTGACGCCGCCCTCCGAGGCCGGCCTGCCGGCGGTACCGCCGCTGGTGCCGGTCTCGTGGGCGGTGCTGCTGCACGACATCGGCAAGCCGGCGGCGCGCAAGGTCGACGAGGAGGGCCGCGTACTCTTCTGGCACCACGACGAGATCGGTCGCGAGATGGCGACCGCTATCGCCTCGCGCCTGAGGATGAGCAACCGCTTCGCGGCCTATCTCGGCACGCTCATCCGTCAGCATCTGCGGCTCGGCTTTCTCGTGCGCGAGCAGCCGCTCACGCGGCGCGCCCTCGCGCGGTACCGCAGGGACGTGAGCCCCTGGGTGTTCGAGTCAGTCGTGGTCTCGCTGTGCGACCGGCTGGCGACGCGCGGCGAGAAGACGTCGCCAGCGTCCATGGCGCGGCACTACCGCGTGGCGCGCTCGGTGTGGACGGCGGTCGGCAAGGCGCCGGCGCCGCAGATGCTCAGCGGCGCTGAGGTGATGGAGCTACTCGGACTCGAGCCCGGCGTGGCGGTGGGGCAGGCGCTGGACGTCCTCGAAGAGGAGGTCGAGGCCGGCGAGATCGCGACGACCGCCGAGGCTCGGGCTTTTCTGCAGGATTGGTGGGGGGAGCGCGAGGACGTCGACGCGGAACGATCGCCTGAGCGCCCCGGAGAGGACTGATGCCAGAGCTGCCCGAAGTCGAGACCGTCCGCCGCCGGCTGCTCACCTGCCTGCCGGGACTCGTGGTGCGCGACGTCGTCGTCAACGACGCGACGGTGAGCGCGCAGAGCGAGACCGAGCTTCGCGCTCTGCTCGCCGGCCGTCGCGTCGTCGGCCTGCGCCGTCGCGGCAAGTACCTCATCGTCGACTTGGGCGCGGTCGAGCGCCCGCGGGCCGCTGCCTCGGGGCTGGGGGCCGGCCCCACGACGACGGTCATCCACCTGCGCATGACCGGTCAGCTTCTGTTCCGGCCGGGGCCGGCGGACCGGCCGCCGCGCTTCGTCTGGCGGCTCGACCCGCAGACGGACCTGGCCTTCCAGGACGTGCGGCGCTTCGGCCGTCTCTGGGCTTTCGACCCGGCGGCCGAGGAAGAGTTCTTCGCCCGTATGGGCCCGGAGCCGTTCGGCGACGCGTTCAGCGTCGCCTACTTGCGGAGAGCCCTCGAGGGCCGCAGCGCGCCGCTCAAGTCGTTCCTCCTCGACCAGCGGCGTATCGCCGGCGTGGGCAACATCTACGCCGACGAGACGCTGTTCCGCGCGCGGCTGCACCCGCTCCGCGCGGCTGGCAGCGTCGGGCCGCGTGAGGCGCAGCGCCTGCACGCGGCCCTGCTCGAGACCTTGCAGGCCGGGATCGACCACGAAGGGTCGTCGATCGAGAGCTTCGTCGACCCGGCCGGCCAGCGCGGCAGCTTCCAGGAGATCCTGAGCGTCTACCAGCGCACCGGCGAGCCGTGCCGCATCTGCGCGGCGACGGTGCGGCGGCTCGAGGTGGGCGGCCGTGGTACGCACTACTGCCCGAGCTGCCAGCCGCGGCGTGGCGGCATGTCGCGCGGCTCGCGAAGGCTGCGTGGCAGCCCAGTGCCGCCGCGCGGCGGCAAGCCGCCCGACGGCGCCCCGCCGCGCGGCTGAGGGCCGTCCTTGAACGTCGGCGCCCCGCGTCTGTACGTCGTGCTGACCTACGTACCGCGGCGCACGCCCGTGCCGATCGGCGCGCTCGGCACCGTCGTGTTCGAGCGCGGCTGGTATGCCTACGTGGGCAGCGCCGCGCGGGCGCGCCGGGCGCGCGTCGCACGCCATCTCGCGCTCGATAAGCCGTTGCGCTGGCACGCCGACTATCTCTTCGCGGCCTTTCCGGCGCGGCGCGCCTGGCTGGTGGACGACGTGGCCGGCGAATGCGAGCTCGCCGGCGCTCTGGCGGCGCTGCCTGGCGCCTCGCGCCGCCCGCGCCGCTTCGGCGCCGGCGACTGCCACTGCGTAGGGCATCTCGTGAGCTTCGCGCGCCGCCCGCGTCGTGGTGATGTCGCTTGCGCGGCCGGGCAGACGAGCGCCGTCCGTGCGTTTCGCGTCTGCACCTCGCAGAGTTAGCTCAGCGCCCGAACCAGCGGCGCAACGTGGCGCGCAGACCGCCGCCGGAGGCGACGGGCTCCTCGCCGGCGTCGCCCTCCTCGATGGCGCGGCTCTTCCAGGAGTGGTCTTCGCGCACCTGGATGCCGGCACCGTCGTCGGCGCCGCCGTGAAGCGCCGAGGCTGAGAGCCTCGGCCCGGCGGCGCCCATCCCGACGGCGCCGCTGAGGTAGGTGTCCTGCAAGAGGCGCTCGGACTTCTCGCCGGCCTTCCGGGCCTCCTCGTTCTCGTGGAACTCTTCGCTCACAACGCGCCTCCTCGCCGGTGGTACGACGAGAAGATACCCGTACTAGCGCGCCTTCTCCCACTTCTGCAGGTAGGCGACCTCGGCCAGCGTCTTGCCGGCGTCGATCTCGCCGCGCAGGCGGTTCTCCTTCTCGAGCACGTCCATGGCGCGATTGGCGAGCTCCACGGCCTGCTCCTTGGGCAGCACCATGACGCCGTCGTCGTCGCCGACGATCCAATCCCCGGGCTTCACCGCCTGGCCCGCGATCACGATGGGCACGCCGATCTCGCCGAAGCCCTTGGGTTCGCCGGCATTGGCGCAGACCTTGCTGCTGAACGCGGGAAAGCCGAGACGGGCGATCTCGGGGGTGTCACGGATCGCCCCCCAGACGACGAGCCCGGCGATGCCCTTCACCATAGCGCTGTGCGTCGCCAGCTCGCCCCACATCGCCGGGGTGGCGTCGCAGGCGTCAACCACGAGCACGTCGCCGGGCTTGCACACGTCGATGGCCTCCACGGGCTTGGCCCAGTCGCCGGCGTAGGTACGCACGGTGACCGCCGGGCCGCACAGATGCGCGCCCGGTAGCAACGGCCGGATGCCCGGCAGGCTCGGCTGGCGGTGCCACGCGTCGCTCACGTTGGCCGTCGAGACCTGCTCCAGGATGCTGCGGATGTCGCCCTCGCCGGCGCGCTTGTAGAGCGACGTCTCGATACACACGCGCTCGTCCACGGCGCGACGGATCTCGGCGGTGGCGGCCGTGGCGTCGGCCGACTTGATGATGGCGCCGCCGACGACGACGATGCCGGCGCCGGCGTCGACCGCCGCGGCGGCCGTCTCGCTGTTGATGCCGCCGGCCGCGGAGACGGGGATCACGACCGCCGCGGCCACCGCGCGCAGCGTCGCGAACGGGCTTTCGCCGCGCATCTGCTGGTCGATGGCCGTGTGGATACCGATGTAGTCGGCGCCGAGCTCCTGCGCGCGCTGCGCGCGCGCCACGGGGTCGGCCACCTCGATCATGTCGACGATGAGCTTGCAGCCGTAGTTGCGCGCCGCCTCGGCGCACTCCTTGATGGTGCTGTCGGAGGCGGCGCCGAGCACGCCGACCACGTCGGCGCCGGCTTTGGCCGCGTACTCCACCTCGGTGCGGCCGGCGTCCATCGTCTTCATGTCGGCGACGATCGTCTTGTCCGGGAACTCAGCCTTGAGCGCGCGCACGGCGTTCAAGCCTTCGGCCTTGATGAGCGGCGTGCCCGCCTCGATCCAGTCGGCGCCGCCGGCGACCGCCTCGCGCGCCACTTCGAGGGCGCGCGGCAGATCGACGAAGTCGAGCGCCACCTGGACGAGCGGGCGCCCTTTGGACGGATCGCAGGCCGGGCCGCCCGGCGTAGCTTCGGCGGCGCTCATACGCCCATCACCTGCACCACGAGGCTGCGCTCGCGCGGGCGTGCGTCGAAGTCGCAGAAGACGACGTTCTGGTAGCGGCCCAGGGTGAGCCGGCCGTCGACGAAGGGGATCGTGAGCGACGGCCCGACGAGGCCGGCGCGCACGTGCGAGTGGCCGTTGCCGTCGCCGAGGTTGACGTTGTGCTGGTAGAACTTGTCTGCCGGGGCGACCACGTCGAGCGCCTTCTGTACGTCTTCCACGACGCCGGGCTCGTACTCGAGGGTCGTGAGGGCGCCGGTGGCGCCGGGCACGAACACCGTGACGGTACCGTCGCTGAGGCCGGTCTGCTTGACGGCCTCCGCGACCTCTTCAGTGATCTTGATCATGTCGGCGTCGCCGCGGCTGGCGAACTCGATCGAGCCGGTGATGACGCAGGCGAGGCCCTCTCGCACGTGGGCCTTCTTCTGACCGTTGACGATGACCGTAGCCATTGGGTCCTTCCTTTCAGGTGGTCGCGTCCTTGGCGGGGTACGCGCTGGCGGACAAGGTGACGTTGTCGAGGAGACGGGTGGGGCCAAGGCGGGCCGCGGCGATGAGCAGGGAGCGCGGCCCGAGTACGGCTTGCGGTGCGAACGTGTCGGCGTCGACGATGGCGAGATAGTCCAGGTCGAAGCGCGGTGCGGCCGAAGGAGCCTCGCCGCGCAGGGCGGCCGCCCGTTCCGCGTCGTCGTGCGGCACGGCCGGCATGAGCAGCGCGGACGTGGCCGCGACGACGACGTCCTTGGACGTGCCACCGGGCCCGCCTGCGGCGGCCCGCCCGGCGAGCAAGGCCCGGTACAGGTTCGGCGCCAGGGCGCGATGCTCCGCCGTGAGATAGGCATTGCGCGAGCTCATGGCGAGGCCGTCGGGCTCGCGCACGGTGGGCACGCCGACGACCTCCACGGGGAGGTCGAGGTCGCGCACGAAGCGCCCCACGACGGCCAGCTGCTGAGCGTCCTTCTCGCCGAGGAACAGTACGTCCGGCTGGACGACGTGGAGGAGCTTGGTGACCACGAGTACCATGCCGTCGAAGTGGCCGGGGCGCGAGGCGCCCTCGTAGGCCTCCGTGAGATGCCCGCTCACGTGAACGCCCGTGGCGAAGCCGACCGGGTACATCTCGGCTGGGGACGGGGCGAAAACGAGGTCGACCCCGCGATCCTCCAGCAGCGAGAAGTCGCGGGCCTCGTCGCGAGGATACGCGCCGAAGTCCTCGCCCTGCCCGAACTGCGTGGGGTTCACGAAGACGGAGCCGGCGACGGAGGCGCAGCACGACCTGGCGGCGTCCACGAGGCTGAGGTGACCCTCATGAAGCGCGCCCATCGTAGGCGTGAAGCCGAGCGGCCGCGGCAGGCTGCGCAGCGCGGCTCGCGCTTCGGCGATGGTGCGCACGACGATCACGCGGCGCCTCCTCCGGCGTCGCGGCCGGCGTCCGGCGTCGCCGTGCCGGCCGTCCCTTCGTCGAGCAGGTGCTTGAGCGTGCGGACCTGCTCGTCGTCCAGGCGCGGCGCCGCGAGGGTCAGCGCCTCGAGCGAGAGCGCGCGGTAGGTCCGCGCCAGGCGCGGCGACTCGCGGTCCAGCAGGCGCAGGTGCGCGCGCACGCTGCCCACGTCGCCGCGCGCCACCGGGCCGGTGAGCGCGTGCGCCGGGTCGCCGCTGCTCAGCAGGTTCTTCATCGCCGTGCTCAGAAGGGATGCAAGGTGGTCGAGGCCGTCCTCGCCGCCCGTGGCCTCGTCCATGAGGCGCTTGGCCTCGGACTCGAGGGCGACCAGCAGGTTACAGCCGACGACCGCCGAGAGGTGATACAGCGTCTTCTTGTCGTCGGCCAGACGGAAGGGCCGCAGGCCGAGGCGGCGGGCGAGCTCCTCGCCGAGCCGCAGGTCACGCTCTTCGTGCGCCGTCACGGCGCACGGCACGTCGCGCAGCAGCTCGGCGCGCGGCTCGCCGGTGAACGTCTGCAGGGGGTGCAGGCAGAGGACGCGCACGCCCTGCTCGAACAGAGGCCTGAGCAGGTGGATCGAGCCGAGGCCGCTGCAGTGGACGGCGAGCGGCTCGCGGCCTCCGCGACGCGTCGCCGGCAGGGACGCGGCCAGCCTGGCGGCGACCGTGTAGATCTCGTCGTCGGGGACCGTGAGCCACCAGGCGTCGGCCTCGAGAGCCGCGTCGGCGACGCGCACCTGCTTGGGGATCATGCCGAGGTCGGTGTCGTCGTCGGCATGGACGCCCACGGCGGCGACTGTGAGCCCGGCCTCCAGAAGGCCGGCGAGCAGCGTCGACCCCAGGCGTCCCGGGCCGATGACGCAGAAGCGATACGCGTCGATGTCCAAGCCTTCGACCTCTCCGGCTGCAGTCCGCCTGTAGGGGGCGGTACCGTGCCTGTCGCAGGCCTGCGCGAGCACAGGCGGTGTCTCCGTCTCCGGCGCGAGGCTGGGAGCGGAGCCTTGCCGAGAGTAGCCTCTCACGGGCGCGTGGTCAATCGGTCGGGTGGTACACTACGGCCATGCCGATCTACGAATTCTGCTGCAACCAGTGCGGAACCGCCTTCGAGGAGCTGGTCCGCAACGGCACCAGGCCCGAGTGCCCGGACTGCCATTCCGGCGACGTCTGTCGCTTGCTGTCCACGTTCGCCGTGCATTCGTCGTCCTCAAACCTCGGCGGCAAGGGGGCTACCAAGAACTGCTCCTCCTGCGCCAGTTCCTCCTGTGGCACCTGCCACTGAGGCCGACCTCGTCGCGCTTGCCGCCCTGTGCGCGGAGGTCGAGGCATGCACCCTCTGCGACCTCTACGCCACGCGCACCAGAGCGGTACCCGGAGAGGGCGATCCCGCCGCCGACCTCGTGTTCGTCGGCGAGGCGCCGGGGTACCACGAGGATCAGCAGGGCCGGCCGTTCGTAGGGCAGGCCGGCAAGCTGCTCGAGCAGCTGCTCGTCTCCATCGGGCTCACGCGCCAGCAGGTGTTCATCGCCAACGTGCTCAAGAGCCGGCCGCCCAACAACCGCGACCCGCGGCCAGAGGAGATCGCCGCCTGTCAGCCGTACCTATGGCGGCAGATCGCGCTCATCAAGCCCAAAGTGATCTGCACGCTGGGCAATCACGCCACCAAGCTCCTCACGGGCAATCCCGCCGGCATCACGCGCGTCCACGGCCGACCGCAGGCCATCGAGATCGCCGGTCACAACCTGTACCTCTATCCGATCTTCCACCCGGCTGCGGCGCTGTACACGCCGGCGATGCTCACCACACTCAAAGAGGATTTCCTGCGGCTGCCCGAGCTGCTCGCGCAGGCCGCGCCGCCGGCGGGGGCGGCCGCGCTGCCGGTGCATGACGTGCCCGCCGGCGACGGACCCTCGGCGCCCGCCGGCGCCGCCGGCGATGTTCCGGCGGTCACACCTGCGGAGGCGCCCGCCGCGCCGCCGGCCAAGCCGGAGCAGCTCGGCCTCTTCTAGATGGTCGCTCTCACCCTCGCCTCGCCGGCGCAGACGCGACGGTTTGCCCGCGTGCTGGCGCCGCTCCTGCAGCCGCCGGCCCTGGTGACCATCGAAGGCGACCTCGGCACCGGGAAGACGACGCTGGTGCGCGCGATCATGCGCGCGCGTGGCGTCCGCGGCGCCGTCACGAGCCCGTCGTTCACCCTGGCGCAGAGCTACCGCGGCCGCTACGGGGAGGCCCTGCATCACCTCGATCTGTATCGCCTGAGCCGCGGCGCCGACGCCGACCTCTTCGCCTGGGACGACTATCTCGCTACTGACGCCGTGACCTTCGTGGAGTGGCCGGCCGCCGGCAGCGAAGCTCTTCCGGCGGCCTGTGTGCGGCTCGAGCTGCTGCACAGGACGCCCCGCAGTCGCTCGGCGCGGCTGCACGCGTCCGTGGCCTTCGAGCAGGCCGCCGCCGAAGGCGCCGCCGCGGAGGGCATCCAGGTGGATGAGCCGGTCACGGACGGGCCCGCTGCCGCCGTGCCGCCGGGTGCCTCGTGATCCTGGCGCTCGAGACGGCGACGACGGCGTGTTCGGTGGCGCTCTGCGCCGCCGACGGCTCCGTCGTCGCCGAGACCGTCGCCCTCGAGGGTCCGGCCCATACACAGCGCCTGCTGCCGGGCGTACACGAGGTGCTCAAGACGGCGGCGGCGAGCTGGTCCGATGTCGGTACGGTCGCCGTCGGACTCGGTCCCGGCGCCTTCACCGGTTTGCGCATCGGTGTCGCGACAGCGCGCGCCCTGGCGCAGGCCGACGGTCACGTGCGCCTGGCGGGCGTCCCCACGCCGGCCGCTCTGGCGCTCGCTCTTGCACGCGCGCCGGAGGCCGCTCCTCACCGTCCCCTCGTGCCGCTCATCGACGGTAAGCGCCATGGAGTCTTCGCGGCCGTCTACGTCGCCGCCGACGCCGGCGGGGTACGCGTCGTCGAGCAAGTCACGGTCGTCCCGGCGGACGAGCTCACCGGGTGGCTGGCGCGCTTGGGCGACGTGCTCGTGGGCGGCGACGGCGCCGTGCTTTATCGCGACCTGCTTCCCGCCACGGCACGCGTGGCCACCGAGATCCCTGCGCCCACGGCCGCGATGGTCGGCAGAGCCGTCGCTCGCGAGGTACCTGGCCTGGTCTTTGGCGCGGACGCGGTGCTGCCGCTCTACGGCCGGGCCCCGGACGCGACGCGCTGGACGGGCGTTCGCAGCGCCGCCCGTGCGGTCTCTCCAGGCGACGAGCCATGATGCTCGAGGCCGTGCCCGATGCCCGCGGCGTCGAGCGTCTCGTGCGGCCGATGCATTTCACGGACCTCGAGGCCGTGACGGCCATCGAGCGGCGCACCTTCAGTCTGCCGTGGTCGCTGGCCATCTTCAGCGGCCAGCTGGCCCGCGAGACGGGCATCGATCTCGTCTGCGAGGTCGGCGGGAGGATCGCCGGGTACATCGTCGCCGACATGTTCGTGGACGTCTGGCACCTCATGAACATCGCCGTGGACGAGCCGTTCCGCCGGCAGCACATCGCCGCCGAGCTTATCGAAGCCTACTTTGCGATCACCGAGCTTCAGGGACACCGCGGGCACACCCTCGAGGTACGCGTCTCCAACACGCCGGGCATCCAGCTGTACCGGAGCTTCGGGTTCGTCACGACCGGTGTGCGCCCCGGCTACTACAGCGACGATCGCGAAGACGCCCTCATCATGTGGAAGGACTGGGAAGGGGAAAGCGCGTGAACGGCGCTTCGCCCGGCCCTTCGCCCTGCGCCCCCATCGTGCCCAGCTCGCTCGCCGGGCCGGTGCTCTGCCTCGAGACGTCGTGCGACGACACCAGCGCGGCGGTCGTGCGCGGTCGCGAGGTCCTGTCGTCCATCGTGTCGTCGCAGAACGAGCTGCACGCGCAGTTCGGCGGCGTGGTGCCGGAGGTGGCGTCTCGCCGCCACACAGAGCTGGTGAACGAGGTGGTCGCCGCGGCGATGAGCGTCGCCGGCGTGGGCTGGGACGACCTCGAGGGCGTCGCCACGACGCAGGGTCCGGGCCTTATCGGCGCTCTGCTCGTGGGGCTGGCGGCGGCCAAGGCCATCGCCTACCGCCGCCGCCTCCCGCTGATCCCGGTGAACCAC
>JAPLCL010000285.1 GCA_026392265.1 Actinomycetota bacterium | reverse complement strand
GCGCGTCATCGGCGGCATCCTCGTGCAGGACAAGGACAGCGACATCGAAGAGCGTGACGAGATGACGGTGGCCACGCAGCGCCATCCCACGGAGCAGGAATGGGGCGACCTGATCTTCGCCTTCCGCATCGCCAAGCACGTCAAGAGCAATGCCATCGTGCTGGCCAGGGATCTTGCGACGCTCGGGGTCGGCGCCGGCCAGATGAGCCGCGTGGATGCCACGCGCCTCGCCATCGAGAAGGCGCGCGGCGACCTCACAGGCGCTGTGGTCGGTTCGGACGCCTTCTTCCCGTTCCCCGACGCCGTCGAACTGTCCATCGAGAACGGCGTCACGGCGTTCATGCAACCGGGCGGGTCCAGGGGCGATCAGACGGCCATCGAGACGTGCGACGCCAACGACGCGTCCATGGTACTCACCGGCCGGCGCCACTTTCTGCATTGACCTGCTGATGCGCGAAGGGGCGGGGCGGCCGGAAGGGCCTCCCCGCCCCTTCGCGGTCGGAGTGCACATGAGAGACCTCGGAGACATCGCTCATCCACCGGTCCTGACCGACGGCCTCGTGCGCCTGCGCGAACTGCGCGCCGCCGACAAGGCGGCCGTCGTCAAGGCCTGCAACGATGGCCTCATCGAACGCTTCTGCTACCGCGTGCCGTACCCCTACCACGAGAACGACTTCGTCGAATTCCTCGCCTACAACGAGCAGTTCTGGACCGCGGACCTGACAGCCACCTGGACGGTCGTCGACCCCCGGAGCGACGAGCTTCTCGCGATGATCTCCCTCGATGTGCGCCCTGTACGTCAGGCCGGCGAGATCGGCTACTGGTGCGCGCCCTGGGCGCGCGGCCGCGGCGTGATGAGCGCGGCCGTCAGGCTGGTGCGCGACTGGGCCTTCGACGAGCTCGAGCTGGAGCGCCTCGAACTGACCACCGACGTGGACAACATCGGCTCGCAGCGCGTGGCGCAGGCGGCCGGCTTTCGCCGCGAAGGTGTGCTGCGCGGCCACCTTACGGCGCGCGAGCGGCGCGCCGACGACGTGCTGTTCGCCGTGCTGCCGGGCGATCCGCGAGAGCCTCTCGAGCCGCTCCCCGACCCGCGGCTCGAGGACGGCCGCGTGGTCGTCCGGCCCTTCGAGCCGGACGACATCCCGGCCGTCCGGTACGCCTGCGACGACCCCGACGTGGCCCACTGGATCCACCTCGTGCCCCAGCCCTACAGCCTGGCCGACGCGGAGCAGTTCGTGATCGAGAGCCGCCGGCGCCTGGCCGCCGGCGAGCGCGCCCGCCTCGCGATCGCCGACGCGCACACCGGTGAGTTGCTCGGGAGCATCAGTCTGGACCTGTTCGCGAAGCGGCAGGCCGCCGAGATCGGCTACTGGGTGAAGCGCGAGGCGCGCCGCCGGGGCGTAGCCGTGGCGGCGGCGCGCCTCCTCGTGCGTTGGGCCTTTGAGGAGGTCGGCGTGGAGCGTCTGGAGATCTTGACGTACCCGGGCAACGCCGCGTCCCAGGCCCTCGCGGAGAAGCTGGGCTTCCGCCGCGAGGGCCTCCTGCGCGGCTTCCTCGCCGTTGAGCCGGGCAAGGACCGCACGGGCCGCGCGGACCCGCTGCCTGACGGCAGCCTGCCGCCGCGCGACGACCAGGTGCAGTTCGCGCTGCTCAAGGAGGATCGGACCGGCTGAGAGGCGGCCTCGCGAGGCTCCGCCGCCTCGCGGAAGCACATCATAAAGGAGCCGCCAGACCTTGCGGCCGGACGGCTCCTTCGGGCCTCTCACCCGAACGCCCCGCTGTCGATCCGGCGAACCATCGCGACGTGAGGTAAGTGCACTCTACCCCGCCGGATCCGGAATGCAAGGGCTTTTGGAGGCGCATTTCTTCAGCCTCTACTTGAGGCTCAGGAATGCGCTCTCGCGGCGTCGCGAAGAACGACGCCGATACGCCCTGACCCTCACGTTGCTGTGCACCATGAGACTTGCCCCAGGTACCCGGCGCGGTGCCGGGAGCGCCTGCCGCGACGGTGGTACAATCCCACCTCCGGGCCGCTAGCTCAGTTGGTAGAGCAGGGGACTTTTAATCCCAAGGTCGTTGGTTCGATCCCAACGCGGCCCACCATCCGCCCTCCGCGTCGAATCCGCCGCACGGTAGGATGCGGCGGATATGGATGAACCCGCGCCCATCGAGACCACGACCCCCACAGAGTCGGCCGTGTCCCACTGGCTCCCCGGGGTGGCCACGCTCCGTGGGTACCGCCGCCGTGACCTGCGCGGCGACCTCGT
>JAPLCL010000269.1 GCA_026392265.1 Actinomycetota bacterium | reverse complement strand
GACAACGGCAGCATCTTCAGCTTCGATCTGGGCAACGACGGTAGCGGCGCGTCGTACCTTAACGTGCCGGCCGGAGGCAGCCGCCAGCCGGCGAGCTACGAGACGGTGCGCAAGCACGAGCACGCCATGCACATGACCGGCAGCGAGGTCTTCAAATTTGCCACGCGCACGGTGGTCGGCTCGTGCGAGAATGTGCTGGGCGACGCGAACCTGACGGTTGAGGACGTCGACCTGTTCGTGCCGCACCAGGCCAACATCCGCATCATCGAGACCGCGGCGCGGCGTCTGGGGTTCACCGACGCGCAGGTATTCGCTAACCTGGATCGCTACGGCAACACCTCATGCGCCTCCATCCCGATCTGCCTGCACGAGGCCAGCCAGAACGGGCGCCTGAAGAAAGGCGACATGCTGCTGATGGCCGGGTTCGGCGCCGGGCTCACGTGGGGCTCGTGCCTCACCAAGTGGGAGTTGTGAGCGCGCCGCAGGTCCGCCCCGGACGCCTTTCGTCGCACTTCTGGGTAAGCACTGAGTCGCACCGACTCACCGCGTCCTGGAGGGCGTCATGACCAAGCTCGCACTGATGTTCCCCGGCCAAGGCTCCCAAGCCGTCGGCATGGGTTGCGACCTGTGCGCCGCCTATCCGCAGATGCGCGACAGCTACGCCGAGGCGTCTGACGTGCTTGAATTCGACCTGGAACAGGTCTGCGCCATGGGCCCGGCCGAGGCGCTGGCGCGCACCGACGTGACGCAGCCGGCGCTTCTCGTCAACTCCATCGGCATCTTCCGCATCCTTGCTGCTGCCGGGCTGCGCTTCGACGCCGCCTTCGGGCACAGCCTCGGCGAGTACTCGGCGCTTGTCGCCACCGGCGCGCTGTCGTTCCACAACGCGCTGCGCCTGGTGCGGCGGCGCGGCCAGGAGATGCTGCGCGCCGCCGAGGCGAGTCCCGGCGGCATGGCCGCCGTCATCGGCCTTTCGGACGAGACGGTCGAGGAGCTCACGGCCGGCGTCGAGGGCGTGTGGCCGGCCAACTTCAACAGCCCCGGCCAGGTCGTGGTGAGCGGCACGAAGGCCGCTCTTGACGACCTGGCGGCCAGGGCCACGGAGGCCGGCGCCAAGAGAGTGCTCCCGCTAGCCGTGAGCGGCGCCTTTCATTCGCCGCTGATCGCGGCCGCCCAGGCGCCGCTGCGCGCCGAGCTCGAGGTGACCGAGTGGCACACGCCGGACCCGGCGTTCTTCTCGGTCTGCAGTCTCGCCTTCGAGAGCGGCGACTTCGTCGAGCTGCTGTCCAGGCAGCTCGTCTCGCCGGTTCGCTTCACCCAGTCCGTGAACTCACTGTATGCAGCAGGGTATGATTCGTTTCTTGAGGTCGGCCCCGGAAGCGTGCTCAGCGGCCTCGTGCGACGCATCGCCCCAGATGCGACAGTGGCCCGGGCCGCCGACGCCGACACCATTGGGGCGCTGCGCGAAGACGCTCGCTATTGGGAGGTCGTGTGACCGTCGAGCTCGACCTGACTGGATCCATCGCGCTGGTGACCGGCGCCGGCCGCGGCATCGGGCGCGCTATCGCGCTCAGCTTGGCCGCGGCCGGCGCCGACGTCGCCGTCAACGAGTTCGCGGGCGAAGCCGCCTGCGCGGCCGTCGTCGCCGAGATCGAGGCGCTGGGCCGCAGGGGCCTCGTCGTGATGGCCGACGTCTCCGACGAGCAGCAGGTGAACGCCATGGTCGAGCGCGCGGAAGCGGAGCTCGGCCCTCTCTCCGTCGTCGTCAACAACGCCGGCATCACGCGCGACAACGTCGTCATGATGATGGACCCGGCCGACTTCGACAGCGTCATCGCCACGCACCTCCGCGGTACGTTTCTCGTGAGCAAGGCGGCGGCCCGCAAGATGTTCCGCCGCCGCTCAGGCTGTATCATCAATCTCGCCAGCGTGGTGGGCCGCCGCGGTAACGCGGGGCAGGCGAACTACGCGGCAGCCAAGGCGGGCATCATCGGCCTCACCAAG
>JAPLCL010000335.1 GCA_026392265.1 Actinomycetota bacterium | reverse complement strand
CTCGTCGTCGATGACAATGGGCTGCTTGGCGGTCCGCAGGGCGCTCAGCACCTCGTCGTCGATGACGAACTTCTCCGGCGAGTAGCAGTTGAACGACGAGAGGATGCCGGCGGCGTGCAGCACGAACTGCACGTCCATGCGCAACACCGTCTCGATGGCCAGAGCCGACTCGATGCCGGCCTGGGCATCGGGGACGTGTGCGTCGGTCAGTGAGCCGCCGGCGCGCACGGGCACGCCCAGCCAGTGGCCAAGCAGCACGGTCGCTTCCATGAGCGCCCAATACTCTGGGGCGCCTATCATCAGGGCGCCGCAGTGCATCGAGGAGACGGAGGAGGTGCCCCCGTAGATGAAGGGGCACCCGGGGCGCGCCAGCTGCGTCAGCACGAGCCCGACGAGCAGCTCGGCGTGCTGCACGGCGAGGAGACCGGCCAAGGTGAGAGGAGCGGTGGTCCCGCCCATGGCGCAGACCGCGACGCAGACCGGCTGGCCGAGCCGCGCCAGGCGCAGCAGCACCTGGGCCCCCTCGGCCGAGAACTGCAGCGGCGAAGTGCTGTTGATGACGCTCCACAGGCGCGGCTGCCGGTGCCACTCCGCGCCGCACAAGATCTCGAGCACATCCGTGGCCACCTGCAACTCGGGCAGGGTGGTGACGGTGAACCTGTTGGCCTTGTCGCTGCCGGTCACGTGGGCATGCGCGACGACACGCATACGCCGCTCTTCGGGCACATCCGTAGGCTCAACGCTGTAGCCGAGCACCGAGATGTTGGGCGAGAGATGCGCGAGAGCAATGGAGGTCCGGAGGTCCGCAAGTCTGCCCGGACGCTGCTCGCGGCCGTCGAGCACGAAGGGCGGCCCGGAGGCACTGGCAAGCACCGGCGGGGCGTCAAGAGCGACGCGCAGGTCGAGCTCCGGCCGGCGGCCGGCGACGGTGTACCCGGCCGGCACCGTCGCCATTGCCTTCGCTACGAGCGCCTCGCCGAAGCGCACGCACTCACCGTCGACGACGGCCCCGTGCGCCTTCAGCAGCTCGAGCGCCCCGGGGTCGAGGATGACGCAGCCGACGTCGCCGAGTAAGCGCAACGCGGCCTCATGAATCCGCTCACAACCTTGCTCGTCAAGTGACGGTCTCGTCACGATGCCTCCCTGTGTACAGCAGTCCGCCGGCCATTCGCACCGGGTGACACTACATCACTGCGGCCTCTCGACGATGGTGCACCGCCTTCCTCTCCGTCAGAGCGGCAGGCGGACGCCGGCGCCGCGCTCGAGGGCGCGCTCGTAGAGCACCTTGGCCGTGACCATATCGTCGACGGCGATACCCATGTTCATCGAGAAGATCCGCTCGCTCTCGCGCTCGCGCCCGGGCTTGAGGCCCGCGGCCAGCTCGCCGAGATCGGCGCTGATGGCCGCGGGGATCCCGCCGAAGTACACGCCGTGCGCTTTGGTCGCGAGCAGCTGCCCGACATCGTCCGAGCAGAACTTGTCGCACTCCCGCAGGGCCGCGCTCGTCCAGGCTGAGTCGTAGTCGAGCGCGACAGCCAGGCCGCCTTCTTTGAGCATGCCGGCGTCGATATCGGGCTCGGGATCCACCACGATCGGGATGGCCGTGACCACGACGTCGGCGGGCCGCACGGCGTCGGGGGCGGAAGCACAGGTGACGAAGCGCAGCGCCGGGAACAGCGCCGCCATATCGGCGACAAAGCGCTGCGTCGCCTCCGGGAAGAGGTCGTAGCAGCGTACCTCACTCAAGTCGGGCAGCTCCTCGACCAGCGCCATGAGGCTCGTGCGCGCCTGCACGCCGCAGCCGACGATGGCGGCGGCGCTGCTGCCAGCGCGGGCCAGATACCTGGCTGAGATGCCGGCGCTCGCCCCGGTGCGCATGGCCGTGACCCAGGCGCAGTCCATCACCGCCAGCGGCACCCCGGTCTCGCAGTCGTTGAGCACCAGCAGCCCGGTGATGTACGGCAGGCCCTTGGCCGTGTTGGGCGGGTAGCCGGAGACCCACTTGAGGCCGGCCACCTCGAGCTCCTGCACGTAGGCCGGCATGGCGTGGATGAAGCAGTCGGGCCGCGTGTGAATGCCGGGCTTGGGCGGCATCTCGGTGTGGCCGCGGCCCTTGGCGGCGAAGCCGCGGTCGAGCGCGCCGAGCACTTCACTCATGGACATGCCGAGACCCTCGACGTCGGCCCGGCTCAAGTAGACAAGTTCCACCTCACGCCTCCTGCTTGGTCGTCTTGCCCCACAGGGGCCGATACCACGGAGATCCGCCTGACGCGCCACCGGCCGGGCGGCCGAGGCCGCCCGGCCGGTGCTGGCCGCAGTCGTCTGCGGTGCGACGAGTGACGGTTGAGGGGGAGGTCGCCGTCATCCCGCCGTGGGAGCATCTTGATCGTGGCGCGTGCTGCCTCAGCCCACCCCGAGGATGCTCTTGGCCGTGGCCACCGCCTCGATGGCGTCCTCGGCGTAGCCGTCGGCGCCGATCTCGTCGGCCCAGGCGCGGGTCGTGGGGGCGCCGCCGATCATCACCTTGACGTTCTCGCGCAGGCCGGCCACCTTGAGCGCCTCGATGGTCTTCTGCTGGTTGGGCATCGTCGTCGTGAGCAGGGCCGAGAGGAGGAGCAGGTCGGCGTGCGTCTCCTGGACCTTGGCGACGAAGGTCTCGACGGGCACGTCGCAGCCCACGTCGGTGACCGTGAAGCCGGCCGCGCTGAGCATCGAGCAGACGATCGTCTTGCCGATCTCGTGGATGTCGCCGGCGACCGTGCCGGCGACCGCCACGCC
>JAPLCL010000372.1 GCA_026392265.1 Actinomycetota bacterium | reverse complement strand
CGACGATGCCCAACCAGCAGAAGACCATCGAGGCGCTCAAGGTGGCCGGCCTGCGCGAGAACGTCAAGGTGATGATCGGCGGCGCCCCCACGACCCGCGCCTGGGCCGACGAGATCGGCTCCGACGGCTACGCCGAGGACTCCATCGAGGCGGTGGCCACGGCCAAGAGCATCCTCGGGGTGGGCTGACAGACAGCCTTTCCCGCAGAACCGCGCTTACCAGGGGCGGCCGCGCGGTAGCGCGGCCGCCCCTTTCTCTGGCTTTCGCAGTGACACCGCTTCGGGGCGTGCGGCCACAGGTGTGAATCGAGCCCCCGTTCGGTAGAGTGAAGGGCGCATGGCTGCCGATCACAACGCATATTTCGAGGAAGTCGAGGCGCGCTTCGAGAACGCCCTCGACTTCGACTTGGGTCTCGAAGAGGAGTTTCACGTCCTCGACCCCGAGACCCTCGAGCTCACGCCGGGCTTCGAGGCCCTCCGCGAGGCGGCGGGCGAGCGTCTGCACGGGCGCATCGCCGGCGAGCTGCTCCGCTCGGAGATCGAGGTGTCCACGCCGCGCACGCTGCACTTCGGGCAGGCGGCGAAGCAACTACTCCTCAACCGCAACGAGCTCTTCGCCCTCGCGGACCGCGAGGGCTATGCCCTCGGCGCCACGGGCACGCATCCCTTCTCCCCGTGGAAAGACCAGCAGATCGTCGACACGCCCCACTACCGGCTCGTCGAGGACAGGCTCAAATACGTCGCCTGGCGCAACAACACCTGGGCGGCGCACGTACACGTCGGCGTGCGCGGCTGCGACCGCGCCATAGCCGTCTGCGACGCGCTGCGCACCTACCTGCCGCACCTGCTCGCCCTGTCGGCCAACTCGCCGTTCATCGAGGGTGTGTGGACGCAGCTGCACTCCGCACGCACGCAGACGTTCGTGCGCATGTTCCCGCGCTGCGGCATCCCCGACATGTTTGGCACCTGGGCGGAGCATCGCCGCTTCTACGAGGAGCTCATCGACGCCAACTGCATCCAGGAGTTCACCCAGATCTGGTGGTCGGTACGTCCCCACCACCGCTTTGGCACCGTCGAGGTGCGCATCTGCGACGCGCAGACCGAGGCTTGGCAGAGCTTGGCCATCTCAGCGCTGACCGTGGGTCTCATCGCTCACCTGGCGCGGGTCTATGACGAGGGCATGCCGCTGCCGATCCTGCCCACCCGCTACGTCGAAGAGAACCTGTGGCGGGCCATTCGCTACGGCATGGACGGTAAGCTGGTGGACTGGGCGGTGGGCGAGGAGCTCACCGCCTCCGACGCTATCCGGAATCTCATCGAGATCTCGGCCCCGCAGGCCGAGGCTCTGGGGCTCACGACTCATCTCGAGGACGTCGAGCGTATGTTGCGCGAGGGGAACGGCGCTCAGCAGCAGGTAAAGGCTCATCTTGAGGGTGAGACTTTGCCCGAGGTGTTCGCCGGAACGGTGCGCCGTGCCCACGCGATCTCGCTTCAGGAAACCGCAGCTACGCAGGAGGATCAGGCATGAGCGACGAGCAGCGCAGCGGCGGCGCGCCGACCGACGAGGAGCGCGCCCGCGCCATCCGCGAGCAGCTGAAGAGCCTGCACGCCTTCGATCTCGCCTACGACATGATGGAAGGCCTGGTGACCTTCGGCTATCAGAAGATGGGTCTTACGGACGCGACCAGCGAGCTGCGCGACCTCGGCGACGCACGGCTGACCATCGAGCTCCTGCGCGCCACCCTGGGGGTCGTGGAGCGTGAGCTGGGGGAAGACCACACCCTGGCCCTGCACTCCACGCTGGCGCAGATGCAACTCGCGTACGCGCAGGCCGTGCATCTGGCGGGAAACGCGCCAGGGGCGCGGCCACAGGCCGCGGAGGAGCCTGCCGCGGAGGAGCCTGCCGCCGAGGAGCCCGCCGCCGAGGAGGCCGCCGCGGAGGAGCCTGCCGCGGAGGAGGCCGTCGCCGAGGAGGCCGCCGCCGCTGAAAAGCCCGCGGCCGCGAAGGCGGCGCCACGGAAGCCGGCCGCGAAGAAGCCGGCCGCGAAGAAGCCGGCCGCGAAGAAGCCGGCGCCCAAAAAGGCCGCGCCGAAGAAGCCGACGGCCAGGAAGCCGCGTGGCGGCGCTACGCCGACGGCCGACTGAGCGCGCCGTAGGGCTCGGGGCGGCGGTCGACGAAGTGGGTGCCGCCGCCGTCAATGGCGCGCGCCTCGCGGAGTTCAGCGACCGCGAGCCACACGGGCTCAGGCTTGGGCCAACGCCCAGAAGCGGGATTCTTCGAGCACGTCGCCGGGCTCGACGATGAGGAACTCCTCGTCGTGCGGGCCGCTCATGAGCTTCTCGAGGAAGCGCAGCGAGCCGCTGAGGCGCTCGAGCGGCAGGTCGTAGAAGGCGCTCACGGTCTCGAGGTACGCGCGCTTGTCTTCGAGGGCGGCGACGCCCGGGGTCTCGATCACCGCGAGCCGCGTGTAGTGCTCCATGATGAGGCGCGCCACGCGCGCCGCCTTTTCCTCCCCCCACTTGGGCAGGATCTTGAGGTACTCCTTGTACGGGTCGTCGATGAAGTCGATCCAGCCGCGCGTGTAGTAGTAGGTGCCGGGCTGGCGGCCGTGCTCCTCGAGGTAGCGCTGCTTCGAACCGAGGAGCAGCGAGATGCAGTCGTCGACGGCCGGGAGCTTGAGGCGGTGCGGGCCGGCCTTCAGGCCGGCCGTGCCATTGCTGCAGCGACCGCAGCACAGGAGGATGTCGCGCGCGCCGGGAGTCGCGTCGATACGCTCCTGGACGGCCGTGCGCAGCCTGTCGGGATAGTCGTGCAACGCGCCCTCGAAGAACTCGACCTCGTACCCCGGGTTCACGCGCTCGACTTCGTTGCGCAGGACCTCACAGCTGATGATCTTGGGTGGGGTATCCATGGACTCATGGTAACAGGACCGTGATGGTCCTGTCGTGGTGCGGTACCATGAGCAGCGCTTTGCCGAAGGCACTGTCGTCGCGACGCCGGCGGCCTGCGCGGCCCGCGCGCTTGAACGGAGGAGGACCTCGTGACTGTGAAGAAACTGCTTGTCGCCGGCGCCGGCCAGATGGGCGCCGGCATCGTCCAGGTATCGGCCGTCGCCGGCCTCGACGTCGTGATGATCGACGTCGCCGACGAGTTCATCCAGCGCGGCCTGGCCGGCATCGAGAAGGGCCTCGGCCGCATGGTCGACAAGGGCCGCCTGGAGGCGGCCGCGCGCGACGCCGCCCTGGCACGTATCACGACGAGCACCGAGATGGCCGCCGGCGCCGACGCCGACCTCTTCATCGAGGCCGCGCCCGAGGTCATGGCCATCAAGGAGGACCTCTTCGCGCGCGCCTCCGTGACTCTGCGCGCCGACGCCATCATCGCCACCAACACCTCGAGCCTCTCGGTCACCAAGCTGGCGGCTTTCGTGACCGACCCCGCCCGCTTCGTGGGCATCCACTTCTTCAACCCCGTCCCGGTCATGGCCCTGGTCGAGGTGGTCAAAGGCGGCGAGACCGCCGACGAGACGCTGGCCGCGGCCCGCTCCTTCGCCGAAGCGGTCGGCAAGACGCCGATCACGGTCACCGACTCACCCGGCTTCGTGGTCAATCGCATCCTGTTCCCGATGATCAACGACGCCGCCCACGCGCTGGCCGAAGGCGTGGCCAGCGCCGCGGACATCGACACGGGCATGAAGCTCGGCACCAACTGGCCCATGGGGCCGCTGGCCGTCGCCGACATCGTCGGCCTCGACACCACCAAGGCGATCCTCGAATCCCTCGAGCGCGAGCTGTGCGACGCCAGGTACCGGCCCGCCGAGATCCTCGGCGAGCTGGTCGCCGCCGGTAAGCTGGGGCGCAAGAGCGGCGCCGGGTTCTTCGACTATGGGAAGTGACGCGCCGCGCGATGACGGCATGACCGCCTCGCGCCAAGGGTACGTGCAGATCTACACCGGCGACGGCAAGGGCAAGACGACGGCCGCTCTGGGGCTCATCGTCCGCGCCCTCGGCCAGGGCCTGCGGCCGACCGTCCTGCAGTTCATGAAGTCCGATCCCAGCTGGGGCGAGATCGTGACCTTGACGAAGCTCGGCGTGCCGGTCCAGCAGTGCGGGCTCGACCACTGGGTGTTCAAGGGCGAGGCCTCGGAAGAGGACCTCGCCGCGGCGGCCGCGGGTCTCGCCAAGGCTCGGGCACTGGTGGACGGCGGCGACTACGACCTCGTCGTCCTGGACGAACTGATGACGGCCGTGTTCTTCGAGCTGGTCCCCGTGGACGACGTGCTCGCCATGATGGCCGCGAAGCCGCCCGCCGTAGAGCTCGTGATGACCGGCCGCCGCGCGCCGGAAGAGCTTGTGGCGGCGGCCGACCTCGTCACCGAGATGCGGCCGCTCAAGCACTACTACGACGCCGGCGTCGAGGCGCGCGCCGGCATCGAGTTCTAGCAGGTCGGGGGGCGCGCCGGGCTCGCTGGCCCGGCGCGCCTGCCGGGTCTGCGCGGGATGGTAGGATTGCCGCCGTGACGCACACGCTCATCTATCCGCACACCACCGCGCACAACGCCGCCGGCCACCTCGAGATCGGCGGCTGCGACGTCGTGGACCTGGCCCGCGAGTACGGCACGCCGCTGTTCATCTACGACGAGCAGTCGCTGCGCGACCAGTGCCGCGCCTATCACGCGGCCTTCGCGGCGCGCACCGACCTCTACGAGATCGTCTATGCGAGCAAGGCCTTCAGTTGCCGCGCGATGTGCGAGCTCGTCGCGCAGGAAGGTCTTTCGCTGGACGTCGCCACCGGCGGCGAGCTGGCCGCCGCCCGCGCCGCCGCCTTCCCGCCGCAGCGCATCTACTTCCACGGCAACAACAAGTCCGTCGCCGAGATCGAGCTCGGGCTCGACGGCGGTCTCGGCCACTTCGTCGTCGATTCGTTCGAGGAGATCGCTCGTCTCGAGGCCGGTGCCGCCGCGCGCGGGCAGCGCCAGCAGGTCCTCGTACGCGTCACGCCCGGAGTGCGACCGAACACGCACGACTTCGTGCAGACGGGCCAGCAGGACAGCAAGTTCGGCTTCGGGCTTGCGGACGGCCGCGCGGCCGAGGCGGTGCGCCGCCTCCATGACGCGGCCCACCTCGAGCTGGTCGGGGTGCACGCCCACATCGGCTCGCAGATCTTTGAGCTCGATGCGTACAGCCGCGAGGTCGAGGTGCTGTTCATCGCGCTCGCCGACTGGCGGCGCGACGTCGGCTTCGAGTGCTGCATCTTCAACATGGGCGGCGGCCTCGGCATCCGCTACACGGAGGCCGACCAGCCGAGCTCCATCGCCGAGCTCGCCGAGGTCAGTGTGTCCGCGGTGCGTGAGGGCGCCGCGCGTCACGGCATGGTGATGCCCAAGCTCTTCGTCGAGCCGGGGCGCAGCATCGCCGGCAAGGCCGCCGTGACGGCGTACACCGTCGGCACGGTCAAGGTCATCCCCGGGGTACGCACCTACGTGGCCGTCGACGGTGGCATGAGTGACAACCTGCGGCCGATGCTCTACGACTCCAAGTACGAGGCCATGCTGGCCAGCAAGGCCGAGGTGCCGGCGACGGACGTGGTCACCATCGCCGGCAAGCACTGCGAGTCGGGCGACGTTCTCGTGCGGGACGTGCACATCGCCCCCCCGGAGCCCGGCGACATCCTCGTCACGCCGGGCACCGGCGCTTACGGCTACGCAATGGCCAACAACTACAACGCCCAGCCGCGCCCGGCCGTGGTCATGGTCGCGGACGGCCGGGCGCGCGTCATCATCGTGAGAGAGACCTGGGACGACGTTCTGCGTCTGCAACGCCCGCTGGGCGCCTGACGCGGTGAGCTTCCCCCGACTCCGGAGGGCACCACAGTGGACAAGGTAGGCATCGGGCTTCTGGGCTACGGCACCGTCGGCTCCGGGGTCGGCAAGCTGCTGGCGAAGAACGCCGACGACATCACCCTCGCCACCGGCAAGCAGGTGTATCTCAAGCGCGTGCTGGAGAGGGACCCGGAGTTCGCCGCTCCCGGCCTCGACCGGGCGCTGCTCACGACGCGCGTCGAGGACATCCTCGAAGACCCCGCGATCGACATCGTCGTAGAGCTCATCGGCGGTGTGGGCGCGGCCCTCGACTTCCAGCTCCGCGCGCTGCGCGCCGGCAAGAACGTGGTGACCGCCAACAAGCAGCTGCTGGCGCAGCACGGCGCCGAGCTGTTCGCGGCCGCCGAAGAGAGCGGCGTCCATCTGCGCTTCGAGGCCAGCGCCGTCGGCGCCGTGCCCGTCATCAAGGTCCTCCGCGAGTCGCTGGTGGCCGCCGAGGTCAAGACGATCTTCGGCATCGTCAACGGCACCACGAACTACATGCTTAGCACCATGGCCGAGACAGGCGCCGACTACGACGACGTGCTCAAGGAAGCCCAACGCCTGGGCTACGCCGAGGCCGACCCCACCGACGACGTCGGCGGCAAGGACGCCGCCGCCAAGATGGCCATCCTCGCCTCGATCGGTTTCCACAGCCGCACGGGCCTGGACGACGTCGACTACGAGGGCATCAGCGGCGTGACCTCCGCGGACATCGCCCACGGCGCGCGCCTCGGCCTCGTGGCCAAGCTGCTGGGCGTCGCCAAGCTCATCGACGGGCGCATGAACGTGCGCGTGTACCCGGCGTTCATCCCTCGTACGCACCCCCTGGCCGGGGTCACGGGCGCCTACAACGCCGTCTTCCTCGAGAGCGACGCCTTCGACAAGATCATGCTCTTCGGCCCCGGCGCCGGCAGCGTGCCCACCGCCTCGGCCGTCATCGGTGACATCATCTCGGTGGTCAACACCGTCAAGGGCAGCTTCGTGCAGAACTGCCTGTGCTACAAGAAGGTGCCGTTTTTCGCCGACGCCGACATGGTATCGAGCTTCTACCTGCGCCTGCGGGTCAGCGACCAGCCCGGCGTGCTGGCCAAGATCGCATCCCTTTTCGGCGACCACGGCGTGAGCATCGCCTCGATGGTGCAGGAGGGCGGCGGCGACGCCGCCGAGCTCGTGCTCCTGCTGCACCCCGTGCGCGAGGCCCAGTTCTTCGCTGCTCTCGACATGATGAAGACGCTGCCCGACGTCCAGGGCGAGCCCGCCTTCATCCGCGTCGAGGGCGAGACCTGAGTGTGAAGGAGACGATCATGGAAAAGGCCAAGAAGGGGCGCATCGGCATCCTCACCGGCGGCGGCGACGTGCCCGGCCTCAACCCGGCCATCAGGGGCGTCACTCAGCGCGCCCTGCATGAAGGCTTCGACGTCATCGGCGTCCGCCGCGGCTGGGCCGGCCTTGTGGAGCTGCGTCGCGAGGCGGAGGCGGACAACTCGGAGTGGGTCGTGCCGCTCACCGCGGAGCTCGTGGACCGGCATGCCTACCCCGGCGGCACCTTCCTCCACTCCTCGCGTACGCGTCCCAGCGCCGTGCCGGCGAAGGACGTCCCCGAGCACCTCAGGGGCAAGTACACGGCCGAGAAGAACGACCTCACCGACGAGGTGCTC
>JAPLCL010000210.1 GCA_026392265.1 Actinomycetota bacterium | reverse complement strand
AACTGCTCGCGGGCTTCGATGCCCACGACGCGCTGGAAGTCGCGCACCATGAGTGGGAACGGGTGCGGGCCGACGACCGACCCGATGCAGTAGATGGAGTTCTCGTAGTCGGCCAGATACGCCTCAAACGCCGAATCGACGGCCTCCTTGAGCGTCTGCAGGCCGTGGGTGACGGGCACGACCGTGGCGCCCAGGAGTTGCATGCGACTGACGTTGGGTGCCTGCTTCTCGATGTCGACCACGCCCATATGGATCTCGCACTCGAGGCCGAAGTGGGCGGCGGCCGTCGCGAGGGCCACGCCGTGCTGACCGGCGCCGGTCTCGGCGATGACCTTCTTCTTGCCCATGTACTTGGCCAGCAGCCCCTCGCCCATGCAATGGTTGAGCTTGTGCACGCCGGTGTGGTTCAGGTCCTCGCGCTTCAGGTAGATCTGCGCGCCGCCGTTGTCGAGCGAAAGCGTGCGCGCGTGATAGACCGGCGTCGGCCGCCCCTGGAAGTGCTTGCGCAGGTAGCGCAGCTCGGCAATGAAGGATGCGTCGTTCTCGATCTCGTGGTAGGCCTTGACGATCTCGGCGAAGGGCTCTTCGAGCTGCGGCGGCAGGAACTGCCCTCCGTAGGCGCCGAAAAAGCCGCTCTCGTCGGGCAGCGACTGCCTTCTGCTGGTCTGCTCAGCCATGCTTCTCCTCGTGAGTTCCGTGCTACTCGTCGACCAGCGGTCAGTCTACGCGACAAGGACTCCGCGTGCGCGCCGGCCGCCGCTCCTCAGCACAGCGAAGCGGTCTCGCAGGCGGCCGAGAATTCGGCGACGGACGGTATGCCTACAAAGAAGAGTTACTGGGTAGCAAAGCTATATTATTGTCGAGATACCGTGGCGTTTTCTCGACGGCCAACCCAGACTGGAGAGAGACCATGAAGAGATACCACCTCGCGCCGCTGATCACAGCGCTCGCGGTACTGACGATGTTGGTCGCCGTCCCCGCCGTGTCGGCGAGCGGTCAGAGCCCGGACCCGTCATCCTCGTGGACCAAGGTGTACGGCGACGATCCATCCGGCTGGACCGGCCGCGCCGGCCTCCAGGCCGTCGAGCTTCGCAATCGCCTGTACGTGATGGGCGGCCGCACGCCGGACCCGAGCCAGTTCGATCCGTTCGCCGGCATCCTTTGGAACGACGTGTGGGAGAGCAGGGATCTGGGCGCCTCGTGGAACAGGCTGGGGACGGCGCCGTGGGCGGCCCGCGGCTACTTCCAGGCCGTGACCAGGGGCGGCGCGATGTACGTGATGGGCGGCCAGAACCTGGGAGCCGGGGGGGTGCCGCCGTCCGAGTTCTTCAACGACGTGTGGACGTCACGCGACGGCGTGAGCTGGAAGCTCCTCACCGACCATGCGCCCTGGCAGGCTCGCGCCGGCCTGAGTGCGATCGAGTTCAAAGGCTGGATCTACGTCCTCGGCGGCAGCAACGGTGACGACGTCGCCATCGGCGGCAGTGGTCGCGAGCTGTTCAACGACGTCTGGCGCTCCCGCGACGGGAAGTCGTGGCAGCTGGTCACAAGCGCTGCCCCGTGGCCCGCGCGTGCCGGCGCCGCGGTCGTGCAGAAGAACGGCTACCTGTACCTCCTCGGCGGCGAAAACGGTTTCCTCTGCACCGTTGGTCCGGCCGGCCTGCAGTGCCCCTACTTCAACGACGTGTGGCGTTCGCGCGACGGCGCCACGTGGGAGCTCGTGACAGCGGCGGCGGCCTGGAGCGCCCGCCCCGGACACCAGGCTCAGGTGCTCGGTGACACGATCGTCGTCTTCGGCGGCTTCGGCTGGCCCTCGCCGGTGAACCCGACGCAGCCGCCCGGACCCGACAACCCCCTTCTGCCGGGCCATCCCACCGACCAGTGGGCGAGCCGGGACGGGAGCCAGTGGACCAAGCTGCCGGGGAGCCCCTGGAACGCGACGAGCTCCGCCGACATCAAATACGACTTCGACTCACTCGTGGTCAGGACCGGCATCCTGGGGCTGCGCCAGTCGATCTTCACCTTCGGCGGCGACCGGGAGATCTCGTTCGTGAGCCCAGACCCGACGGCCGTCGACGACGAAGTCTGGCGCTTCTCACCGCAGCTGTGGCGCTGGTAACCGCACGCTGACGGCAGTCGAGACAGACCGCCGAGGGGCGGGCGCGGCCAAGCCCGCCCCTCGGCGCAGTCTGGCGGCGGACGTTAGCGCCGCCCGCGGCGCCGGCGCGTTGCGCGCCGCGTCACTCGATCCTTCGTCTGGCGGTGATCTCGAGGGCGCCGGCGACATGGTTGAGCCCCGGCACCCTGCAGAGGCGCTCGTCGAGCGCGATCAGCTCCGTGGCGAACCGGCTGTACAGCGTCCTCGCGCGTTCGGGCATGCCCGTGAGGTTCCTCGGTATGAGGTTGGTCCGTCCGATCCTCACGACCGCGTAGCCCGCCTGACCGAGGAGCGTCGTGATCTCCGTCGCCGTGAAGCGGCGGGGGTGCGCATAGCCCACACGGCGGCGACGCCCTACCGCTTCTTGCCAGGCATGGCGCTGCGGCAGCTGGTAGATGAGGAGGAGCCCGCCCGGACGCAGCACGCGGGCGATCTCGCGCAGCGACTTGCGTTCGTTGCCCGGCGCGCTGAACTCGTCGACGTGCTCAAGGACACCGCAGCTCAGCACGGCGTCGAAGCTCCCGTCGGCAAAGGGCAGCCTGGTGGGATGAGTCGTGAAGACGACGTCCAGCTCGCGACTGAGGGGGATGTCCGGCAACGTGACCGCGCCGGGCTCGCCGATGTCAAAAGGAGTGACGCGAAAACCGCGGCGCCGCAGAAGATACGTCATCTGCCCCCAGCCGCAGCCCCAGTCCAGCAGGTCGCCGGACGGCACGTGCCGGGCGATGTCGTCGGCGATCCTGATGTAGCTGCGGATGCCGATCGGCTGGTCGAGATGGATGAAGTCGGGAAGACCGAGGGCCTTCCCGGCCCGAGCGTTGGCGAGCAGAAAGTCGAGATCCTGCTCCGTCATCCCCTCCCGCGCCCCATGGCGATAGTACCCGTGCGCACGACTTCGAGGATGCCCAGCGGCTGCAGCAGCTCGAGGAGCGCTTCCAGTTTGTCGTTGGTGCCGACCACGCGCAGGGTCAGCGCGCGGCGGTCGACGTCGACGATCTTGGCCTTGAAGATCTCGGCGATCTGCAGCGCCTCGGTACGCTTGTCTCCCTCGCCGGCGACGCGCACGATCAGCAGCTCGGCCGACACGGAGTTGCCCGCGTCGAGGTCGCGGATCTTGAGCACGTTGATGAGCTTGTGCAGCTGCTTGGTGACCTGGTCCACGGGGTGCTCGTCGCCGTCGATGACGATGGTGATGCGCGAGAGCTTGGGGTCTTCACTGAGTCCCACGGCCAGGCTCTCAATGTTGAAGCCGCGGCGCGCGAAGAGCCCGGCGACCCGCGTGAGCACGCCGGGCTTGTTCTCGACGAGGATGGAGAGGGTGTGCTTCATGACTTTCTCCCCTTGCGGCTCTGGCCGCCGATCATCTCGGTGATCTCCTGACCGGCCGGCACCATGGGGAACACGTTCGCCTCGGCGGAGGTCCGGAAGTCGATCACCGCCGGCCGGCCGCAGCCGATGGCTTCGCGCAGGGCCGGCTCGATCTCGTCCTTCTGCGTGACCAGAAAGCCCGCGGCGCCGAACGCCTCGGCGAGCATCCTGAAGTCGGGCTGCGCCTCGATGCAGGTGAACGAATAGCGCTTGTTCCAGAAGAGGTCCTGCCACTGGCGGACCATGCCCAGATAGCCGTTGTTGAGGATGCAGACCACGACGGGCACGTCGTAGCTCACGGCCGTCGCCA
>JAPLCL010000402.1 GCA_026392265.1 Actinomycetota bacterium | reverse complement strand
TACGTGGCGGTGTACCAGGTCGCGCTCAAGATCAAGGACCTGCTCGGGCTCAACGAGCTGCCGCTCTTCGACTCGCTGGCGGCGATCTCTGTCGGCGTCGTCGACGGCCGCACGTTGCTCGACCTGGACTACGAAGAGGATTCCGCCGCCGCGGTGGACATGAACGTGGTCATGACCGGCGGGGGCAAGCTCGTCGAGGTGCAGGCTACCGCCGAGGGCGAGCCGTATGCCCGCGAGACGCTCGACGAGATGCTGGCGCTGGCCGCCGCCGGGGCGGCCGCTCTGGCGGCCGCGCAAGCGGCGGCCGTCGAGGCGCTGGGCTGAGGGCGGGCGGCATGCGCTTCATGCTGGCCACCGGCAACCGTCACAAGCTCGGCGAGCTCCAGAAGATCCTGGCGCCGCTCGAGGTGCTGCCGATGCCGGCCTGGGTCGAGCTGCCGCCCGAAGACGTCGAGTCGTTCACGGGCAACTCGCGCGACAAGGCGCTCGGGCTGGCGCGGGCGCTCGCCGCCGGGCAGCCTGCGGCCGCCGGCGCGCACGGCGTCGCCCGAACGCACGGCGCCGCCGCTCGAGCGGCCGGCCAAGGCCCAGCCGACCTTTTCTGCCTCGCCGACGACTCCGGCCTTGAGGTAGAGGCGCTGGGGTGGGCGCCGGGCGTCACCAGCGCCCGCTACGCGGGCGTGGACGGGCCCGGCGCCGACGCCGCCAACGTGGCGCGCCTCCTGCGCGAGATGGCCGGCTGCGCCGGCCCGCGCGCGCGTCGCGCGCGCTTCGTCTGCTCGGTTGTCGCCGTCGCTCCCGACCTGAGAGAATACGCGGCGACGGGACACTGGTGGGGCGCCATCGCCACGGCGCCGCGCGGTGAGGGCGGGTTCGGCTACGACCCCGTCTTCGTCCCCGAGGGGTCAGACCTCACTGTGGCCGAATGGCCGCAGGCCGACAAGGACCAGGCCAGCCACCGCGCACTGGCCGGCAGAGCCCTCCTGGAACGTCTACGACGGGAAGGGCTGCTCGATGGGGCTTGACGATGCTCGGGCGCGGGACGTCACCAGCGACCTGACCAACACCCGCCTCAAGTCGCGGGCCGCGGCCGTATCCATCGCCTCCAACTCGGCGCTGATCGTGTTCAAGCTCGTGGTCGGCATCATGTCGGGCTCCATCGCCATCATCTCCGAGGCCCTGCACTCGGGCTCGGACCTCGTGGCCGCGATCATCGCCTTCTATTCCGTGCGCAAGGCGGCGGAGCCGCCGGACCTCCACCATCATTACGGCCACGAGAAGGTGGAGAACCTGAGCGGCGTCATCGAGGCGCTGCTCATCATCGCCGCCGCCGGCGTGATCATCTACGAGGGCATCCTCAAGATCATCAGCGGGCCGCACATCGACCACATCTGGCTGGGCATCACCGTGATGCTCGTCTCCGGCGTGGTCAACCTCGTGGTCTCGAAGAAGGTGCTCTACCCGGTCGCCAGGCGCACCCAGTCGGCGGCGCTCGAGGCCGACGCCGCCCATCTGCTCACCGACGTCTACACGTCGTTCGGCGTAGCCGGCGGCCTACTGCTCGTCAAGCTCACGGGCTGGGAGCTGTTCGACCCCATCGCCGCCATCGCCGTGGCCGTGCTCATCATCCGCACGGGCTACCACCTCGTGGTGCAGTCCACCAAGGTGCTGCTCGACCAGACGCTGCCCGAGGAGGAGCTCGAGGAGATCCGCCGCTGCGTCACGGACCATCGCGGCGACCTCATCTGGGGCTACCACAAGCTGCGTGCTCGCCAGGCCGGCAGCCGGCGCCACATCGACCTGCATATCACCGTCGACGAGACGCTCACCGTGGCCGCGGCCCACGAGACCGCCGAGCACATCGCCGCCGACATCCGCGCCTGCGTGCCCAACGCCGACGTGCTCGTGCACATCGAGCCGCGCTCCCACGAGCGTGTGGACGGCACCTGAGCGTCAGAAGATGAACGGCGACGCCACGAGCGTCACCGAGAGCCCGATGAGGGCCGCCGAGAACGCCCAGGCGATCGTGTTGTAGACCGGCCCGTTCACGTGCTCGCCCATCACCTTCGGGTCGTTGATGATCTTGAGCACGTAGATGAGGATGATGGGCAGCAGGATCCCGTTCACGTCCTGGCTGAGCAGCATCACTTTGACGAGCGGGAGGCGGGGGATCATGGCGACCAGCGCCGGCACGAGGATGAAGGCCGACAACAGGCCGTTGAAGGCCGGCGCTTCTTCCCACTTCTTGTCGAGCCCGCTCTCCAGGCCAAAGGCCTCGCAGACCGCATAGGCGGTGGTCAGGGGCAGAATGGCTGCTCCCAGGATCGAGACGTTCAGCAGCCCGAAGCCGAACAGCAGCGACGCCGCCCGCCCCGCCAGCGGAGCCAGCGCCCGGGCGGCGTCCTGGGCCGTCTCGACGACGATGCCGCTCTTGTAGAGGGTCGCCGCGCACGCCAGCACGATGAACAGGTCGATGGCGTTGGTGAACACGGCGCCGATGAAGACCTCGACCTTGGTATAGACGTAGTCGCGGATCGAGATGCGCTTGTCGACGATGTAGGCCTGGATGAAGAACTGACCCCAGGGAGTGATCGTCGTGCCGATGGCGGCGATCGCCGTGAGGAGCCACAGGCTGTTGAGCTGGGCCTTGGGCACGACCGCGCCGTGGACCGCCGCGCCCCAGTAGGGCTTGGCCAGCATGCCGGCGATGAAATAGGCGACGTACACCGCCGTGAGCGCCAGGAAGACGCGCTCGACCTTGCGGTAGTTGCCGCGCGTCACCAGCAGCCAGACGCCCACCGCGACCGGCGGCACGGCCAGCCACGGCGGGATATGGGCGAGGCTGAACGCGGCGGCCACGCCCGAGAACTCCGCCACCGTCGTGCCGAAGTTGGCGATGAGGAGGGCGAGCATCGCGAACGCCGTGACCTTGAGGCTGAACTTCTCGCGGATCAGCGCCGCCAGACCCTTGCCGGTCACGGCGCCCAT
>JAPLCL010000160.1 GCA_026392265.1 Actinomycetota bacterium | reverse complement strand
GCCGCGAGCCCCGGCGACCCGGTCGCCTTCCGGGCCGCGCTCGAGCAGGCCGCGAGCGGCCTGCTGGACACGCGGCCCACCGCCGTCAATCTGCGTTGGGCCGTGGACGAGATGCGGCTCGTCTGGACCGCCTGCGACGAGCCCCCGGTCGCGTGTGCGGCCGTGCTGCTCGCCCGCGCGCAGGCCATCCTTCAGGACGACATCGAGCGCTGCCTGCGCATCGGCCGGCACGGCGCCGCGCTTTTCAAGGCCGGCGACACGATCCTCACGCATTGCAACGCCGGGGCTCTGGCGACGGCCGGTTACGGCACCGCCCTGGGCGTCGTGCGCGCGGCCTGCGCCCGGTACGGTGGCATCTCGGTGCTCGTCGACGAGACGCGGCCCTGGCTGCAGGGCGCCAGGCTCACGGCCTGGGAGCTCGGCGTCGAAGGTATCCCGTACCGCCTCATCAGCGACAACATGGCCGGGTACTTCATCCAGCGTGGCGCCGTGGACGGCGTGGTCGTGGGCGCCGACCGCATCGCCGCCAACGGCGACACGGCCAACAAGATCGGCACGTATACGGTCTCGGTGCTGGCCAAGGAGCACGGCGTGCCGTTCTACGTCGCCGCGCCCCTCTCCACCGTCGACCTCACGCTGGGCGGTGGCGCCGGCATCCCCATCGAGGAGCGCCCCGAGGCCGAGGTCACTTCGTTCCACGGCCGTCAAGTGGCGCCGGACGGCGCGCGCGCCTACCACCCGGCCTTCGACGTGACGCCGGCGGCCAACATCGCCGCCATCGTCACCGAGGCGGGAGTACTGCGCGCGCCGTTCGAGCGGTCGCTGGCCACGGCCTGCGCCAGCGGAGGTTGCGAGTCGTGAGCGCCGCGCGGCCGTCGGCGGGCGCAGCGCCGGACGTCTCGCCGGACGTCGCGCCGGTCGCTCCGCTCCGCGCCTACGTCATGGCCGCCGGTCTGGGCACGCGTCTCTATCCGCTCACCGGCCTCACGTCCAAGCCCATGGTGCCCATCCTCAACCGGCCGGTGATGGAACACCTGCTGAACCTTCTTCACCGGCATGGCATCCACGAGGCCGCCGCCAACCTGCACTATCACCCAGACAAGATCCGCAGGTATTTTGGCGACGGCTCCGCCTTCGGCGTCGACCTGCGCTACAACCTCGAGCGGGAACTCTTGGGTACGGCGGGCGGCGCCAGCGCCTTCCGCGAGTTCCTCGGCGGGGGGACCTTCGTGGTGGTCAGCGGCGACGGGCTCACCGACATCGACCTCACGGCCTTTGTGGCGGCTCACCGCCGCCATGGGGGCATCGCGTCTCTGGCCGTCAAGCAGGTGGACGACCCGTCACTCTACGGCGTGGTGGTGCACGACGACGCCGGCCGCATCACAGGCTTCCAGGAGAAACCTGCGGCCGGCGACGCGCTCTCCGATCTCTGCAACTGCGGCATCTACGCCTTCGAGCCGGCGATCTTCGACTACGTCCCTGCCGGCGTCTTCGTCGACTGGGCGAGGGACGTCTTCCCGGCCTTGCTGGCCGCCGACGTACCCTTCCACCGGTGGCGGCTCGAGAGCTACTGGAACGACGTCGGCAACATCGAGCAATACAGGCTCAGCAACTTCGACGCGCTGCTCGGCCGCGTCAAGCTCGAGATACCGGGACGCCAGATCCTGCCCCGCGTGTGGGTCGGCCAAGGGACCCAGATCGATCCGGGCGTGCGCATCGAGGCGCCCGTGCTCATCGGCGCGGGTTGTCTCGTGGAGTCCGAGGCGGAGCTCATCGGCCCGCTGATCGTCGGCGACGGCTGCGTGATCGAACGCGGCGCGGTGCTCGAGGGCATGATCAATTGGGAGGGCGTGAAGATGGGGCGCGGTTCCCGCATGGCCGGCAGTATCCTGGGCCGTAACGTGGTGGTGCATCACGAGGCGGTCGTCCATGAGGATGCGGTGATCGGCGATCGCACCGATGTCGCCCCCCACGCGCTGGTGTCGGCGGGGGCGCGCTTCGAGCCGCGCTCGTGCGTCGGCCCCGACGGCCTCAGCCGCGACGCGCCGCACACCTGAGGCTGGGCCGCTGATGACCCCGGGCGGCATCGTGGACGGTGTGCTCGACCTCGTGTTCCCCAGACGCTGCGTGCAGTGCGGAGCGGCCGGCGGCTGGCTCTGCGAGCAGTGCGCCGGCGACCTTCGCCCCTTGCCGGCGCAGCATTGCCCGCGCTGCGGCGCCCCCGGCCCGTGGACGGCGCCCGGACTGCGTCAGCGCGCCGGCCGCCGCTGCCCCGAGTGCGGCGGCCGCGACCTCGCCTTCCGCTCGGCCGCGGCCGCCTTCACCTACGAGGGGCCGGCCAAGGCGCTCATCACGGCGTGCAAGTTCCGCGCCTTGCGCTCGCTGGCCGACGACATGGTGGGGCGGGCCTCGCCGGCGTTCGCCGCGGCGTCCGGCGTCGACCTCGTCACGTGGGTGCCCGGGCATCGCGATCATCAGCTGGAGCGCGGCTTCAACCAGGCCGAGCTCCTGGGGCGGGGGTTTGCACGCCGCGCCGGGGTCCCCTATGCTCCGCTGCTGCGCCGTGTCCGCCACGGAGCCCGTCAGAGCGGGCTCGACCGTGCCGGGCGAGCGGCGAATGTTCGTGATGCTTTCGCGTTGCGGGAGGAAGACAACAGGGTACTAAGAAATCTAAAGCGAGTGATGATCGTCGACGACGTCTACACCACAGGTGAAACGTTGGCCCATTGTGCCGAAGTGCTCGCTCAGGCCGGTCTTGAACCCCACGTCTTCACGTTTGCGCGCACCGTGCGCGCGACGCCTTCCCAAGCATCGCTAGACCACGCCGTACAGAAGGAGCGATGTCCATGAAAACCCAGATCAAGGGTCGCAACGTCACCGTGACCGATGCTTTGCAGGACTACGCCAACGAGAAGATCGCGCACGTCCATAAGCTCCTGCAGCAGCGCAAGATCGACGAGGTGACGCGGGTGGAGCTCGAGCTCAGGGTCGAGAAGAACCCCAGCATCCCGGAGCCGTGCATAGCGGAGGCGACGGTGTTCACGCGCGGACCGGTGATCCGCGCCTGTGAAGCGTCGACCGACATGTACGCGGCTATCGATCTGGTCACCGACAAGCTCACGCGACGCGTTAAGAAGTACCACGACAAGATGCACGGCAAGACGCGACACGGGCACGACAAGCCCGCCGTCGAGGTCGAGCCGTCTCCTGAGCTTGCGCCGGTGGCCGCCGCGGCCGCCTTGGCCGACGAGCTCGCCGGGGCGACCGAGCACGCCGGCGACAACGGCCGCATCGTCAAGACCAAGCAGTTCGCGCTCAAGCCGATGTCGGTCAACGAGGCCACCTTGCAGCTCGAGCTGGTGGGGCACGACTTCTTCGTGTTCACCAACGCCGAGTCCAATCGCACCAACGTGGTGTACCGGCGCAACGACGGCCACTACGGCCTCATCGAGCC
>JAPLCL010000206.1 GCA_026392265.1 Actinomycetota bacterium | reverse complement strand
GCGCTGGAGCGCGAAGCGCTGGCCCGCGGCATCACCCGTCTCTGGGTGACGGCCCGCACTCCCGCCTTCTTCCTGTCGCAACGCTACGACGCAGTGGCCGAGGGCGACGAGCGGGAGATCCTCATGGGCAAGTGCCCGGACTGCGAGCAGTTCGGGCACGGTTGCGAGCCGCGGGCCCTGACGAAACAGATCGATGACAGCGGCCCGCCGGACGGGCCGCAAGGCGAGGGGGAGACGTGGCGCGACCGCGACTGAGCTATCTGACTGACGCCGACAAGGAGTTCGTCCACGAGCAGACGCTGCGCGTCCTCGCAGAGGTCGGCGTCTGCTACGGCACGCCGACCCTGACCGACTTGCTCGCCGAGGCCGGCGCCACAGTGGACGCCGAGGCGCTCACGGCGAAACTGCCGTCGGAGCTCATCGAGCGCTGCTTAAAGATGCTCCCGCAAGACATCCATCTGGCGGGGCGCGACCCCGCCTACGACTGCTGGATCAACGACCAAGGGATGCTGTACACGAGCGACGGCGCCGCCACCTACATGCTCGACGACCTGACCGGCGAGCGGCACGAGGGCACCGTCGCCGATCTCGCCACGATGATGCGCCTCTACGACGCGGTACCCGAGATCGACTTCACCTGGGCCACCATCACTCCCGGCGATGTCGACGCGCGTGTGGGCAACCTCGAGATGGCGCGCATCACGTACCAGAACTCTCGCAAGCACCTGCAGGACGAGGTCCGCCATCCTGATCAGGCGCCCGTGTTCATCGACATGCTCCAGGCGATCGCCGGGGCGCCGCTCCGTGAGCGCCCGATCTGGTCGGCCACCAACTGCACCATCGCCCCGCTGCAGCACGACGCTGAGATGACCGAGGCGCACGTCCTCATGGCGCGCGCCGGCTGCCCGATCTTCGTGCTGCCGATGCCGCAGATGGGCACCACCGGGCCCATGAGCGTGCTCGGCACGAGCATCCTCAACATGGCCGAGCTGCTGAGCGCGGTGGTGCTGTTCCAGCTCGCGGCGCCCGGGTGCGCGATGGTCTCGGCGGTGGGCTCGGCGGTCGCGGAGATGCGCAGCGGTCTGTACCTGTCAGGGACGCCTGAGGACGGGCTCATCAACCTGACCTGCATCGAGATGAGCAAGTTCTACGGAATGCGCACCCAGGGCAGCGCCGTGAGCTGCGACGCCAAGGCCTGCGACCTGCAGGCCGGCGCCGAGGGCATGCTCACCGGGCTGGCGACGGCTCTCGCCGGGGCGGACGTCATGCTGGCATTCGGCCTCATGGACAGTGCCCAGACGGCGAGCCTGGCCAAGACCGTGCTCGACGCCGACACGGTCAACGCCATCGAGCGCTTTCTGCGCGACGATCCGGTCGACGAGGCGCGCGCGCTGGTCGATGACATCCTCGCGGTCGGCATCGGCGGGCACTTCCTGACGCGTAAGAGCACGCGGCAGTTCTACCGCGCCGGGGAGCTCTGGCAGCCCCAGCTCTGGCACCGGGAGTCGTTCGAGCACTACGTCGACACTCCGCTGGTGAAGGACGCCTGGGAGCGCGCCCACGAGCTGATCGAGAAGAACGACGTGCCGCCGCTGCCCGAAGACGTCCAGCGGCACGTCGACACGCTGATCGGCGGCTACCTGCGCAGTCGCGAGTGATGCAGCCGGGTCACGTGGGCGGCGCGGGCGCGGTGCGGGCGCGAGGAGGCGGGTCGGCTTGAGCCCTGTGATCGAGGTGCTCGAACGCGAAGTGGGTCGCAGCGGCGAGCTGGTGCTGCGCCGCAGCGGCGCCGATCTGGAGGTCATCCTCAACGGCGCCTTCCTGATCTCCACGGCCAACGACGCCTCCAGCCGCGCCCTTGTGTCGGCCGCCCTGCCGTACCTCGTCGGCGACGCCCTCGAGGTGCTCATCGGCGGCCTCGGCCTCGGCTACGCGCTCGACGAGGCACTCGCCGACGAGCGCGTTGCGCACGTGAGCGTGGCGGAGTACGAGCCGACGATCGTGCGCTGGTTCCGCGCCCTCGGGGAGGGGCGCGCGGAGCGCGCCGCCGCCGGCGAGCGCGCCGGTCGCGCGTCCATCGCGCTCGCGGACGTGGCCGACGTGCTGGCCGCTCACCCCGAGGGCTTCGACCTGGTCTCGCTCGACACCGACAATGGCCCTGAATGGCTGGTCCGCGAGGCCAACGCCGGCCTCTACACCGAGGCCGGCGTGAGGCTCGCGCGCCGCGCCCTGCGGCCCGGCGGAGCCGTCGTCTTCTGGTCGCCGGACCGCTACGCCGCCCGCGACGAGTCGCCGGCCCGCGCCCCGTCCCGCGTCGTGCGCGCCTCTCCCTTCGCCGTCGTGCAGGGCCGCCGGCACGAGTACACCATGTACGTGGGCCTGCGGGACGATGCCCTCCGCGGGGTAGACTGAGCACAGCGGCAGAAGGAGGCGGTATGGGACTCACGTGGACGGAGCCGGGCGAGATCGCCTGGGCGTTGATCGACGAGCACCCCGACACGGATCCGCTGGACCTCAACTTCGTCGACCTTCATCACCTGATACTGGCGCTTCCGGACTTCAGAGACGATCTTCCCGCTCGGCCTTGTGCTGCTGCCCGGCGAGGTGGTGCCGCTGCACATCTTCGAGGAGCGCTACAAGCTGCTCGTGCAGGAGCGGCTCGACGGTGGCGAGTTCGGCGTTGTCCTGGTGGAGGACGGGACGCTGCGCGAGTGCGGTTGCAGCGCCCGCGTGGCCGAGCTCCTCGAGGAGCTCGACGACGGGCGCCTGAACATCCTCGTCGAGGGCGGGCGCCGCTTTCGTATCCTCGAGCTCCGCACACCGGACGATCCGGAGGCCGTGTACCTCAGCGGCCTGATCGGTTATTACGAGGACGAGGAGCCCGAGGCCCCGGAGGAACTGCGCGCCGGTGTGCTCGAGGTCTTTCGGAAGATGCTCGTGCTGATGGGCGTGGACTCGCCCAAGGAGCCGGCCGGCGAGGCTCCGCTTTCGTTCCGCGTGGCGGCGGCCTTCGACTTCGGCGCGGCGCTCAAGCAGGAACTGCTCGAGGCGCTCAGCGAGTCGCAGCGCCTCGAGACCCTGCTGCGCGTGATGGACGCGCTGCTGCCTCAGCTCAGGCTGCGCAAGGAGCGCGAAGAGGCCATCCGCGGCAACGGCAAGGGGTACTGAGTCGCGTCTACGGCAGCAGCACGATCTTGCCCAAGTGGGGGCCGGCGAGCAGTTCGTGGGCGCGGCGCGCCTCTGCCAGAGGCAACGATTCCCCGATCACCGGATTCACCTGGCCCTCGGCCGCCATCTGCGCGATCTCCGCGGCGATGGCGGCCACGCCGGCGCGCTTGGCGTTGTTGAGGTTCATGAACAGCAGTGTGGCGTCTTTGGCGAGCGCCTCGCCGATGGGCACGGTGGCCTCCGGCGACGGGCCCTGCCCGGTGCACACGATGCGTCCCCCACTGGCGACGAGTCTCACGTCGGTGGGCAGGTTCACGCTGACCACGAGCTCGTGCACCAGATCGACGCCCTTGCCGTCGGTCAACTCGAGGGTGCGGGCGACCACGTCCTCGGTCTTGTAGTCGATGACTTCGTCGGCGCCGAGGCTGCGCACGAGGTCCGCCTCGGCGGTGCCGGATACGGTGGCGAGCACCCGCGCACCGAGAGCCTTGGCCAGCTGCACTGAGGCGGAGCCGACGCCGCCGGCAGCGCCCTGCACGAGGACGGTCTCTCCGGCCTGCAGGGCGCCGCGCCGCACGAGGCCGTAGTAGGCGGCGGGGAAGACCATGCCCAGAGCCGCCGCCTCGACGAACGACAGACCGTCGGGTATCGGCACGGCCTGGGCCTCGGCCAGTACGACGTACTCGGCGTAGCTGCCCTCGCTGCCGACGCCTAGGCCGCTGAAGAAGACGGCGTCGCCCGGCCGGACAGTGGTGACCTCGGCGCCGACTTTCTCGACGACGCCTGCCCCGTCCGAGCCGATGGTCTTGGGCGGCTGCTTGGGCGTAGGGAACCGGTTCTCGCGGACGGCGACGTCCATGGGGTTCACGGTCGCGGCTTCGACGCGCACCAGGATCTGACTTGCCGTCGGCTCGGGCTTGGGGACCTCTTCGTAGACCAGGACCTCAGGCCCGCCGTACTCGTGGATACGCACCGCTTTCATCGCCGCCTCCTCGCAACGCCGTGATGCCGCCTCGCGCTCAGACTCTACCCGCGAGGCGGCATCGGCTACCTGAGATGTGGCGCTCAGGCCGGCAGCGAAGACTGCGCCGGCTGCCGGTGGCCACGCCGCGCCCTGCGCACGACGAACCATACGACGAGGCCGATGCCGCCGAACACGACCACGAAGGGCAGCAACGCGGTGAGCACGAGGCCCGTGACGCG
>JAPLCL010000100.1 GCA_026392265.1 Actinomycetota bacterium | reverse complement strand
ACCCGGTACCGTCGGCGAGAATGAGCAGGCGCACGACTTCCGCGAGCGCAAAGGTCAGCAGAGCCGCGTAGACGGCGCGCAGACGGATGATGGGAAGCACCATGATCACGGCAGCGAGGCCGCCCGCTGCCACGCCGGCCGGCAGAGCCAGCCAGGCCGATATGCCGAGCTCGACCGTGAGGATCCCCGTGGCGTAGCCGCCGATCGCGATGATCGCCAGCTGGCCGAGGTTCCAGATGCCGCACATCCCGATGGTGAGGTTCCAGCTCTGCGCCATCAAGCTGCGAAGCAGGACCAGGGTGAGCAGGCTGATGATGTAGTCGTTGTGCCAGACCAGCGGTACGCAGGCCAGCACGACGACGGCGACGATCGTGGGCACCACGTGGGTCTTGGCGGAAGAAGCCTCGGTCATCTCCGTATGGATGGTACCGCACACGCCTCCACTGCCGTCGTCACGGCCGAAGAATAGAGGGTTGCCGTCCCGGGAATGAAGGGCGCACTTCCTGTACTCGACCAAGGAGAGACCATGGCCTCAGCCGAGATCGACAGCGGCATCTGCGGCTTCTGCACCACCGTCCGCACCAAGATGGAGGGCCGTGCCGTGAGGCTCGAGTTCGAGACCACGTGCGGCTACGTGGAGAAGCTTGCCGAGCAGCTCACGGAGGTGGACCCGTACCGCGAGATCAGCTACCGCGGCGAGGGACCGTTGACCTTGCGCCTCGCCGCCGAACACCTGGTGCACCCCGCCTGCCCCGTCCCGTCCGGGATCCTCAAGGCCATCGAGGTCGAGGCCGGCCTCGCCCTGCCCAAGGACGCGAGCATCAAGCCGCGCAAAGAGTAGACGGGCGGCTCAGACCAGCGTCAGTCGCTCAGCCGGAAGCGCCACACGGCGAGCGCGAACAGCGCCGCGGACCAAGCCAGCGCGACCCCGAAGGCGGGCAGCACGTCGGCGACACCGAACCCGCGCACGATGATGCCGCGCAGGCCGTCGAGGATCCAGGCCGTGGGCAGCAGATGGCCCACGAACTGGAAGGCCGGCCCGGTGATCTCGAGCGGGAACCACGCGCCCGACAGCGCCGCGACGCTCATCGAAACGATCACCGTGGTGGCGATCATCGCCTGCTCGCTGGAGAGCACCGCCGCCAGCAGCAGGCCCAGCGTCGAGGCGAACAACGAAAGGGCGACCATCATCAGGAGGAGCGCGGCGGGGTCGCGCAGATAGTCGACGCCAAACAGCAGCTGCCCGGCGCCGATCAGGATGATCTGCTGGACGAAGGTGAGCGCGAACATGCCTACGGCCTTGCCGGCGATGAGCTCCCAGCGGCGCACGCGCGTGGTCATGAGGCGCTGCAGCGTGAAGTTGCGCCGCTCCTGGATGAGCGCGATGCCGGCGGTCAGCAGACTGAACAGGATGAAGTTGACAAGCATGCCCGGCGAGCTCAGCACGAAGCCGTTCGGGATCTGGCCGGCGGCCGTGCCGGCTTCGACCACCCTCACCGTGGCGACGGGCTGGGCGAGAGATTGCGCGGCCAGAGGCCGCGCCATGAGGAGAGCGGCGTCCTTGAGGTCCTGCGCGCTGGCCCCGGAGTCGCCGCCCGGCGGCGTGCCGGCGACCGCCACGGCCGCCTGAGCCGCGCGCTCGCCGGCCGCAAGCGGGCCGGCGAGCGCCGACACCTCGGTCTGCACGGTCTGGGCGCCGGAGGAGCCGGCGGTGCTCACCAGGGTGAGCTCGGCCGGCCGGCCCGCCGCAAGCGCGGCGGAGAAGCCGGCCGGGATCTCCAGCGCCGCGGCCACCTTGTTGTCGTCCACGGCTTTCTCGGCGTCGTCCTTGGTCATCATCTCGGTCTTCACCACGCCGGACCTGGCGAGCGCGCTCACGAGCTGCGTCGCCGGCGCGCCGTGGTCGGCGCTGGAGATCGCCAGCGGCAGGCGGTCGCTGCCGCCGCCGAACATGAGGCCGAAGAAAGCGGTGAAGGCCAACGGCATGACGACCGTGAAGAGCAGCGCGAGGCGGTCGCGCCGCGTCTCCAGGAAGTCCTTCGAGGCCAGTGTCCAGATGCGCTTCACGACCGCCTCACGCGTAGCGCTTCCGGAAGCGCAGGGCGGCGACCGCGAAGAACGCGACCGCGAACAGCAGGGGAACGAGCAGGTTGAGCCCGATGTCGGCGAGCCCGCCGCCGCGCATCACAGCGTCCCAGCCCTGCAGCAGCCAGCCGTTGGGGGTGAGCTTCTGGATCTGGGCGTAGGTGCCGCCGGCCGCTGCAGTGCCGGTGAAGTTGCCGCCGACCAGGGCCAGCACCAGGTACACGCCGGCGCCGATGGCGCCGGCCTGCGCCGGCGTGCGCACCAGCGAGATGACGAGCAGCGCCAGGCCGGAGGCGACCGCGGCGGCCACCAGCGTGAGCGCCGCGACGGCGTCGAGCCGGCCCCAGTCGATGCTGAAGATCAGGCGGCCGGCGACCAGCAGGATCACCGCCTGTACGGTCACCGTCACGAAGACGCTGCTGTACTTGCCGCCGAGGATCGTGTGCCGCGACGTCGGTGTGGTGAACAGCCGCGGCAGCGTCCCGGCGCGGTCCTCGTCGATGATCGTGCGGGCCACGTTGTTGGCGCCGAAGAACATGAAGAAGATCATCATGCCGGCGAGGATGGTGCCCGTGACGCCGACGTCCTTGGTGCTCTCGCCGCCGGGCAGCCGCGGGGCGCGCTGCGCGACGCTGACCGCGGCGGCCGCGCCGCCGTCGCGCATGTACGTCTCGGCGGCCTGCTGCGCCAGCTTGCCGGCGCGCTCGCCGTCGCCGTTGGCGGTGGCCAGCCCGCTGGCGGCGAGCGCCGCGGCGCGCGCTCCGTTGAAGCCCAGCAGCGCCTGCCCGACGATGCTCTCGGTGATGGCGCCACCGATCTCCTGCGTCGGGTTCTCGTAGAGTTCGACGACCGCCATCGGTGCGGTCGGGCTGGTCGCGAAGATCGCGGCACTGAGGTCGGCGGGGATGATCACGGCCGTCGTCGACTTGCCGTCGTCGACACTCGTGCGCGCCGCGGCGGCCGAAGGCTTGTCGCCGACCGTGATGATGTCTCTGAGATCCGGGCTCTTCATGACGCCGACCACGACGTTGCCTGCGTTCTCGGCGACGCCGGCAGTGCCCGTGTCGGCGTTGGCCACGGCGACCTTGGTCGCCGAGATCGAGAAGCTCTGGCCGCCGCCGAAGGCGAAGCCGAGCAGGGCGGCCAGGGCCAGCGGCGCCACCAGCATCATGGCCAGCGCCGGTACGTTGCGCATCGTACTGCGCAGATCCTTCCAGGCGATGGCGAGGATGCGGCTCACGGCCGGGTCATTGTGTGGTGCTCCTTCGGCCCACCCCACGATGATTCACCTGCGGCGATCATTCCCGCAGCGCCCGGCCGGTGAGATGCAGAAAGACCATCTCGAGGTTGGGCTCGGTGACGTTGACCTCGGTGATGCGCGAGCCTGCCGCGGCGGCCGCCTCGAAGAGCCGCGGCAACACCTCGTTGGCGTCCTGCACCAGCAGCACCGCCCGCTCCTCGTCGATCATCGCCTTGGTCACACCGGGGACGTCCGCCCAGCGCTCCACCATCCCTTCGAGGTAGTGGTCGACGCTCAGCTCCACGTGAGCCTCTTCACCGACGGATCTCACGAGCTCTTCGTTGGTCCCGACGGCGATCATCTTGCCGTGGTCGACGATACCGATGCGGTCGCTGAGTTCCTGCGCCTCGGCCATGTAGTGCGTCGTGTACAGGATCGTCATGCCCTGATCTCGCAACGCCAGGATGCCGTCGAGGATCGAGCGCCGGCTCTGCGGGTCGATGCCCACCGTCGGTTCGTCCAGATACAGCACGCGGGGCTTGTGCAGCAGGGCCACGCCGATGTTGACGCGCCGCTTCATACCGCCGCTGAACTTCTCCACGCGGTCCTTCTGGCGATCGACCAGGGTGATGAGTTCCAGCACCTCGTCGACGCGCGCGTGCAACTCGGCCCCCGCGAGGCCATACATCTTGCCCCAGAAGAGCAGGTTCTCGCGGGCGCTCATGTCGGGATACAAGGCGATGTCCTGCGGGACGACGCCGATGGCCTCCTTGACCGCCTGGGAGTCGGTGACAACGGAGTGACCATCCACGAGGGCATCGCCGCCACTGGGGCGCAGCAGGCACGAGAGCATGGAGATGGTGGTGCTCTTGCCAGCGCCGTTGGGGCCGAGAAGGCTGAAGATCTCGCCCTTGTCGATGTGGAAACTGACGCCGTCGACCGCCAGCACGCCCTTGGGCGGATCGTACTGTTTGCACAGCTCCTGGACCTCGACAATGCTCACCGGCCTGTCCTCCCTGTGCGGGACGCTACTGACGCCCTCTTATACACCGGCGGGCGGGCGGCGGTCACGCTCAGCGTGACCGCCACCCGCCCGTGAACTGGGCCGATCCTGAGATCAGCAGCTCGACGTGCTCAGAACGGCGAACCCAAACTGCTGCCGGGCCAGGCCCGGATCGTCGTTGCGGACGGTCGGGCGCACCGCGATCTCACTCACGCACAACGGCGCGCATTCGCCTACTGCACCCAAGGCTGGTACTGCCCGCAGGCCATCTGGTCCCCGACGACGAGGCCGTCGGCGCGCCCGGGCGCCTCGCACAGCCGCAGGCCGCCCGCCCCACCGTGCGGCCTGCAGTAGTCGCAGTGGCGGCAGCGCGTCGCCTTGTGGTGGCGGACCCTCGGGATCACCTGCTCTTCGAGGGGCGACGCGGCGCCCGAGGCCGGGCGCGCCCTCCACGTGGTCGACGGCGCCACGTCCACGTGTACCTCAGAGACACCAACCCGTGTGACTGAAGCCATTGCGCATCCCCCTTCTCCACTAGCCTTCCCGCGGCCACACGCCCGAGGGCGCTGGAACGACGGGGTAGGGTCCTTGACAGGAGAGTACGGCCGGGCTGGCAGCCATGGCATCCCCCTAAACGGGTGAATCGCTGCACGCCCGGAGACCCGGGCGGGCGGCGGACACGCTAGCTCTGAGACGGAAGCGGCCCGAGCGGGCGCAGCACGCAGACCGGCGTCTGCTCGTGACCCTGCCCGAGCGGGTTGTCGCGCATGAGCGTGGCGGCAAGGACGCGGTCGGCGCCGGGGGAGGCGCCAAGGACGGTGGCCGTGAGGTCGTTGGCGTCGATGACGACGAAGCCGACAGGCCCGCCGGCCGCCTCGGTAAGCAGCGCCGACAGATGGGCGGCCACGCCGTCCGGGTCGGCCGGGCCGAGCTTGGCGTGGGTGTTGTGCGGCGGCAGCGTGTTCCAGGTGGGGCCGTCGATGGCCTCGACGTTTGACCCGGCGATCTTGTAGAAAAGGCCGCGCTGGCCGACCAGCTTGCCGGCCGCCGAGGCAGCCGCCGCCGCGACGATGCGCGGCGCCCCGGCCTCGTCGATGGCGAGCTGCATGGTCTCCGGGATGCCCAGGCCGATGCCGTGCGGCGTCTTGGTCACGGCCTTGCTGAGGAGCTTGGCGAGCTTGGTCGGGTGGATCTCGTCGAGGGCGTAGCTACGGCCCTGACTGGCGGCGATGGGCTTCTCGGCCATGACGACGACATCGCCGGGCTTCACGTACTCTGCGATCTGGCGGCGGAGGAGCTCGTCGAGGTCGTCGCCGCGACCGACCAGGTCGGTCTTCAGCGGGACCCGCGCCCACACGGTGCCTCCGAGTGCGGCGAACAGGTGCTTCATGTCGTTGGGCCGATGCTCGGCGAGGAGGCGCTCGGCCGCGGCGGCCGCGGCGGGGCCCTGCGGGCCGGCGGCCGCCGCCAGAAGCGCCGGCACGCGCGCGTCGCCGGACTCGGCGATGCTGCCGCGGCGCCTGGGGCCGATCTCCGCCGACGCGGTGAGCGCCGCCTCTGTGTCGGCCGCCTCGAGCACCGCGCTGCGATCCACGAACTCGCGCAGCCACAGCTCGACGTTGGCGGCCCGCCAGAAGAACATCGACTCCTCCACCTCACCGCGGCAGCAGGCGCGGAACGCGCTCACCACCGCGGCGCCGTCCCAGTACTGCCGCGCCTGGAACGAAGGCGACTGGTACAGGCTGGTGAAGGCCGCGCGGCGCGCCTTGATCCAGCGCATCTCGGGGGTCGTGAAGCCGACCTTCCAGCGGCGCAGGCGGATCCTCTCAGGCAGGGTGCCCTTGAGGGCCGCGCGCAGGATCCAGCGACTCCAGCCGTACCTGATGATGGCATCGTCCGGCAGGCTCAGGATGTGGTCGACGAACTCCTGATCGAGATACGGCACGCGACTCTCGATACTGAACGCCATGGAATTGCGGTCCTCGTAGCGCAGCAGGCAAGGCAGGTTGTACGTGAGCAGGTCCTGGAGCAGACGCTCCTTGAGATCGTCCTGCGAGCGGCCGTAGCCCGGATCGGTGGTGCGGGCGAGAAAGGCCGGCCGCAGGAGCTTGCGCGTGGGCAGCCGCTTGTGCCGCTGGCTCAGCCTGCGGTGGGCCAGCGGCCACAGCACGTCGCGCGACTTCGCCGCCTCGCGGCGCAGCTCCGCGTACTTGCCCTGCTTGCGCAGCTGACGCAGGTAGACGAGTTGATACGGCACGTAGCCGGCGATCAGCTCGTCGCCGCCCTGGCCGTCGAGCAACACCGTGACCTGCGCGCGGGCGCTGCGCATCACGCACCACTGCGCGTACGGGCCGGTGCTCACGATGGGCTCTTCCTGATGCCAGATGAAGTCGCGCAGCTCGTCGACGAACTCCGGCGAGGTGGGATTCGTGTAGGTCGTGTCGGCGCCGGTACTTTCGACGGCGATCTCGATGTACTCGCGCTCGTCGATGGGGTCACCGTCGAACACGGCGCTGAAAGTCTTGAGTTGGCCGCGCAGCGACGTCGCATCGGGCGCATCCTCTTTGAGCAGCTCGCTCATGAAGCTGACGATGGTCGTCGAGTCGAGGCCGCCGGAGAGGCAGGAGCCGACGGGGACCTCCGAGACGAGGCGCCGCTCGACGCTCTTGCGGAAGCGGCGCCTGAAGTCGGCGGGATCCGCGCTGCCGTCGGTGCTGAGCTTTGGGACCCAGTACGGCGTGCTCGTGAGCGCGGCGGTGAGCGGGCCGCTCGCGGCGTCCTCGCCGCCGGCATCCGCCGCCGCGCCGCCTGGCCCCAGCGGCAGCTCGATCCAGGTCGCGGCGGGCACGTGGTAGACGCCGTGGAAGAACGTCTCGGCGCGGTGGTCGTGAAAGCCGTGCTGCAGGTACTCGAAGACCATCTGCTCGTCGGGCTCGGCGACGACGTCAGGATCCTGGAGGAGCGCCTTGATCTCGCTGGCGAACAGGAGCCGGCCGGTCCGCGGCGAGCGCGCGTAGTACAGCGGCTTGATACCGAAGTGATCGCGGTTCAGAACGAGCTTGCCGGTGCCCTCGCGCAGGTCGGCCACGGCGAACGCCCACATGCCGTTGAAGCGCGCAGCGCAGGCGGGGCCCCACTCCTCGTAGGCGTGGACGATGACCTCACTGTCGCAGCTGGTGCGTAGGACGTGGCCTTTGGCGACGAGCTCGTCGTGCAGCTCACGGTAGTTGTAGACCTCGCCGTTGTAGGCAAGCCAAACGGTCTCGTCCTCGTTGGCGATGGGCTGGTGGCCGCCGGCGCGGTCGATGATGCTGAGCCGCCGGTGGCCGAGGCTCACGTTGGGGCTCTCGAAGGCGCCGGCGTCGTCCGGTCCGCGGTGCAGGAGCGCCGCTGCCATGCGCCCGAGGAGTTGCCGGTCGGGCGAGCCGGCGAAGCCGAGGATGCCGCACATGCGCGGGAGCTCTCCTGGGGGTCGGGGCCGATGAGCGGCGCGGCGGCTCTTCCGGCCGCCGCGCTCGCCAACCCTACCACAGCCCCCGAGGATGACCGACCTGCGGCGAAGCGCGCGCAAGCCGCGAGAAGCGCGCCGGAGGCCCTGCGGCGACGGCGTCAGCGCGCCAGGAGCCCGCGGTTCTTGGGGTGCGCCATGCAGTAGTCCTCTTTGCGCACCAAGGGGAACGCACCCACCGCAGGATAGCTGCCGTACAGCAGGTCGCGGCTCGACCCGCGGAAGTACTTCTCCTCCTGCAGAACCACCGGCGGCGCCGACCGGCACGTCCCTATCCCGCCCTCGCCCGGCAGCTCCGCAAACGCCGGGCACGTGCTGCAGCGATGCACGCCGTCCTCGTCCATCTGGCCTCCTCGACGGTCAGGCCGGTGCGCGCGCGGCACAAGACCCGGCCGCGCGAACCGGTGCTGGCACACTTGTTCACCCAGCGAACCCCGGCTCCTGCATCTGTCGTGACACGGGACCGCCCCGTTGCCGCTCTGCGACCACGCCGAGTACACTCGCCAATGACTCTGCCAAGCTCGGCACCGGGAGGAGGCCGCATGGCACGCGACGCGCATCGTCTGCGCGCTGTCCGCCAGATCGACTACGCGTGGATCGAGCTGCAAGACGGCACGCTGCTCGCGGCACGCATCTGGTTGCCCGACGACGCCGCCGCCGACCCAGTGCCGGGCATCCTCGAAGCGGTCCCATACCGGCTCAGCGACGGCATGGCGATGCGCGACGTCCTCATCTACCCCTGGTGGGCGGCGCGCGGCTACGCCTGCGTGCGCGTCGACCTCCGCGGCAGCGGTGAGTCGGACGGCGTCCTCGAGGACGAGTACGCGCCGCAAGAACAGGAGGATCTCCTCGAGGTCATCGCCTGGATCGCCCGACAGCCGTGGTGCAACGGCGCGGTAGGCATGACGGGCATCTCGTGGGGCGGCTTCAACAGCCTCCAGCTGGCCGCCCGCCGGCCACCGGCTCTGAAGGCGATCATCACGCTCATGAGCACCGACGATCGCTACGCCGACGACGTGCACTACAAGGGCGGCTGCCTGATGGGCACAGACCTGCTGCACTGGAGCTCGTGCATGCTCCACTGGCAGTGCCAGCCGCCGCACGAGGTCGCGACCGGCGAGCGCTGGCGCGACCTCTGGCGGCTC